>PMKB01000131.1 GCA_003157595.1 Solirubrobacterales bacterium | reverse complement strand
TTCCCTGATCAGGATGCTTCCCAGATCCTGCGTGGCGCCGGCGGCTCGCCGGAAGGCGAGACGACGGCGCCCCCTCGGAGTGTCCGCGAGCGTTTGCCTTCGGAGGTTCGCGGGCTGCTTTCGGACGAGCTGGTCGACGAGCTGCTCGCGGGGGCGCGCAGCGAGCAGGAGATCGTCGGGCCCGGGGGCCTGCTCGCGGGGTTGACGAAGCGGCTCGTTGAGCGCGCGATGGAAGTCGAGCTGACCGACCACTTGGGCTATGAGCATGGCCAAGGGCCGCCTGGCGGCGCTGGGAATACGCGCAACGGATCGACACCGAAGACGCTCGCGACGGAGCACGGGCCGGTGGGGATCGACACGCCGCGCGATCGCAACGGGAGCTTTGAGCCGCGGATCGTGCGCAAGCGTCAGCGGCGTTTCGAGGGGTTCGACGAGAAGGTCATCGCGCTCTACTCCCGCGGATTGTCGACGCGGGATATTCAGGCGTATCTGGGGGAGCTCTATGGCGTCGAGATCGGCCGTGATCTGATCAGCCGCGTCACCGACGCCGTGATGGACGACGCCCGGGCGTGGGCCACACGACCGTTGGATGACGTCTACCCGATCGTGTTCCTCGACTGTCTCGTCCTGAAGGTTCGTGAGGGCGGGAGCGTTCAGCGTCGCGCCTGCTACCTCGCGTTGGGAGTCAGCATGGACGGTGACCGCGACGTGCTCGGGATGTGGTTTCAAGAGACCGAGGGCGCAAAGTTCTGGATGCAGGTCCTCACGGAGCTCAAGCAGCGCGGCGTTCAGGACATCCTGATCTGCTGCGTCGACGGCCTCAAAGGGTTCCCCGAAGCGATCGAAGCGATCTTCCCGAAGACCGTGGTCCAGACGTGCATCGTGCACCTGATCCGCCACAGCCTGAAATACGTCCCCCGGCGCGAGCGCGAGCACGTCGCGCGCGATCTCAAACCGATCTACACCGCGATCGACGCCGACCACGCCCACGAAGAGCTCGAGCGCTTCGACGAGAAATGGGGCCAGCGATTCCCCGTGATCACCCAGGCGTGGCTGACCGCCTGGGAGCACGTCACGCCGTTCCTCGCGTTTGGCCCCGAGGTGCGCCGGGTGATCTACACCACGAATGCCATAGAGGCGCTCAACCGCCAGCTGCGCAAAGCGATCAAAACGAAGGGCCATTTCCCCAACGAGGACGCCGCCCGCAAGCTGATCTACCTCGCCGTGAACAACGCCGTGCCGGCCTGGACCAGAACCAGGAGCTGGACAGCAGCGCTCCTCGCCTTCAAAATCCACTTCGGAGACCGACTACCCGACTAACCCGCCTACACAGAAAACAGGACACCCTCAGTCACGCTCGTGGGTACGCTCGGTCGATAGTCTGGCGAGGACACCTGTTGGCTGCGTGTGCGGCGGCTGGCGCGCTGGTCGCAGCATGCGGTGGTTCGGGACATCCCGCCGCCGCTACGGTGCAGGCTTCCGTCGCCGTACGCGGTTGCGATATGGTCGGGTCCGGGGGCTTGGCGCCCGATTATCGCCAGCGTGGGCTGGTGCTTGGTGCCTTGGTGCTAGGCAATCTGAGGGAGTACACGGCGCGTCAGCCCCTTCCCGGCGAAGTCGACGGTCGGTTCGGGGCCTACGAGGTGATCGCGATCGTACAGGCGGGCACACAGCCGACGCTGAGCCTTCCCCGATCAGAGTCCTCCGACCGTCGGCCTCCGCTACGACCCGAGCAAGTTCCGCGATGATGGCGCCTACCGGATCAAAGACCTTGACTAGGTCGTGCGCTTCAAAGCCTGCCGCTCACGCCACTTCAACCACGGCGTGAGCCAATTCGACGGCGGCTTCGTCGTCAGCCACAAACAGTGCGTGCGCTTCCTCGTCACGACGCCGAATGGGCGCTCCTACCACGGCCAATTCCCCGTAGCCGCCCGGTGTCCCCCGCGGACATAGCCCGCAAGCCGTGTTGTTGCTCGCGCGTTGTTAGCAACACTCTCGCCGACGGCCGGGCCGCTTGCGCCGCGGACGACAACCAAGCGTGCCGCTCGAGAGCTCGCTCACGCTCGTTCCCGCTTGGCGTTGTAGCGGTGCTCGTCGGACGTGCGAGGCGAAGACGGCGGGCTCAGCAACATTCGCGCCGTTGAATCTGCTGAACCGCTGCATGTCATTCACAGAGTGCGCCACAGTTGTGCCACAGTCGGTACCGGGTTTGGTGCGGTTCTTGGCGGTTCCCCAGCGGTTGAGCCGCCGCAGAATGGGCGGAAAGGCCCGCCGTTACTGCTCCCCGGGATTCGAATCCCGGTAGCGGTACTCGTGCAGAGCTGCGGCTCCGCGGCTCTACGGCGCGAGAGGGGCACGGGCGCAAACATCGGCGGGGCCGTCTTCGGCGATTTTCCTTGCCCGCCGGGAGCGGCGCGCGCTTCGGCGCTCGGCGCCGCACGCGATCAGGCTCAACGCGCGAAGATGTCTCACGTGAGCGAACTTCGAGTGCAGCGGTTCAGCAACCCGGCGTACCTGACGCGCGTCGCCGACGGCGAGGATGTGCCTGCGGCCGGCTGGGCGATCAGGTTCGACGGAGACGTGTTTTTCGACGGGGTGCAGGTGGGCCACTCCGGCAAGTACATGTTCGACCGCGACCGCGCAACGCCGTACGCGGAGATCAGCTACGAGGAGTCCGACGGCTGAGGTGAGCGCCCGGCGCCGGAAGGTGCTCGCGCGCTAGCGGCCGTTGATCATCAGCGCGGCTGGCCGAACCGCCTGACGAGCGCGAGTGACCGCGTGCCGGCCGCTGTCGAGGTCGGCCCGTGACCTCAAGCCTCGGCTCGCCGCGGCAGGGGCAGAAGCGACCCCGCCGGCGCAGTCCTGCAAATGCGGCCGTGCGTCTGACGACGACCGACCGCCCGGCAACGTTCCTGCGGGCGGTGCGCGAGGACCCCGGGTACGCGTCGAAGCTGGCCGTCCTCGACACGATGGCGCAGTTCGTGACGCACGTCGCGGTGCTCAGCGACGTGCGAACGCGCTGAAGCGCACCGGCGCGGGCTCGCCGCGCCGCAGCAGCCGGCGCCAGGGTGGCGTCGCCGCGGCGTGCACCGACTGTGCGCGCAGGCGCAGGAGCTCCGCGACCTCGGTGGTCGGGCGGAAGGGATCGGCGACGAGCACTCCGGTGTGGATGCCGATTGCCGCCCACGGCACGCCGGACACCTCTCCGACCAGGAACTCGTCGTCGGGGAGTCGTGTCGAGTCGAGTTCCGCGAGCCGCGCAAGCACGCTGCGGTCGCAGTCGACGGCGCGGCGGAGGGTGATCTGCTCGAAGTCCATAGCTGCAGTCTGGCGGTTGCCGGGCATAAGAGCAAATAGCGGTTGCTTTGCCAGATTGATAAGCTGGGCTTATGCTCGACGTGAAGCAGCTGCGGGTGCTGAAGGAGGTTGCGGAGCATGGCTCGTTCTCGTCGGCGGCCGCCGCGCTCAGCTACAGCCAACCCGCCATCTCGCAGCAGATCGCCGCGCTCGAACGCCACGCAGGAGCCAAGCTGGTCGACCGCACTTCCCGCGGCGTCCGGCTAACGGACGCCGGTCGCGCGCTCGTCGGTCACGCCGACGCCATCCTCGCCCGGCTCGCCGAAGCCGAGGCTGAGCTCGAGGCGATCCGCGAGCTGCGCGGCGGCCAGATTCGGCTCGCCTCGTTCCCGACCGGCGGCGCGTCGCTGATCCCCGTCGCGACGGCGGCCTTCCGCCGGCGACATCCCGGTATCGACATCTCGCTCTCGGTCGCCGTGATGCCCAGCGCAGTCGAGCGCCTGAAGGCCGGCGAGGTCGACGTCGCCCTGCTGGTCGAGCCGGGCTTCGGACCCGTCCCGCGCGACGCGCAACTCGAGCGTGTGCATCTGCTCGACGACCCGATGTTCGCCGTGCTGCCTGCCAGTCATCCGCTGGCCGCCAAGCGGACGCTGCGGCTGATCGACCTGGCGGGGGAGACCTGGATGCATGACGGCTCAGCCTGTTGCGACGCCACGGTGTTCCTGCGCGCCTGCCGCGATGCCGGTTTCGAGCCGCGCGTGGCGTTCGAGAACGACGACTACTCCGCGATCCAGGGGTTCATCGCCGCCGGCGTGGGGGTCGCGCTGATCCCGCAGCTCGCGCTCCAGGGCGTTCGCGATGACGTCGTCGTGCGCTCGCTCGCCGGTCGTCCGCCACTGCGCCGGGTCGCCGCCGCGACGCTCTCCGGCGCAGAGCGCTCGCTGGCAACCGACGCGATGCTCGAGATCCTCGTGGAGATCAGTGCCGATTACCTCGCCAACAACCAGCCGCCGCTGGCCGCGGTAGCGTGAGCTGATCGCGCCGGCGCCCGGCCCGTAGCCGAGGGCTGCGCACCCGGCGGCGGCGGCGCACACGGCCTCGCGAGCAACCGGCGGCGAGGCGTCCTGCGCGTCCCGGCACCTACGCACGGCCCTGGCGAGCCCCGGCGTGGGTGCGGTCGCGCCGGCGTCTGCGAATAGGCTCCGCGTCACACAGATGCTCGCCTCGATCCCCAGCCCGGCGGCCAACGGCTTCCACATCGGGCCGCTCTTCGTCCACGCCTACGGCCTCGCCTACGTGGTCGCGGTGACCGCTGCCGTGATCCTCACGAGGCGGCGCTGGGAGGCGCTCGGCGGCGACCGCGAACTGGTCTACGACGTTGCGCTGTGGGGCTTCCCGGCCGGTGTAATCGGCGGGCGCCTGTACTTCCTCGCCACCAGCTGGAACCAGGTTCCGCCGCACTGGTGGGGTCCCTTCGCGATCTGGAAAGGAGGGCTCGGGATCTGGGGCGGTATCGCAGTGGGCACGCTCGTCGGGCTGTGGCGCATCCGGCGCGCCGGCGCGAGCCTTCCGGCGTTCATGGATGCGGGGGCGCCCGGCCTGCTCGTCGCGCAGGCGATCGGGCGGATCGGCAACTACTTCAACCAGGAGCTGTTCGGCGGCCCGACGAACCTGCCCTGGGGGCTGCAGATCGACCTCGCGCACCGGCCCGTGGGCTACACCAACTTCACCACCTTCCAGCCCACGTTCCTGTACGAGATCATCTTCAACCTCGCGCTCGCAGCATTCCTGATCTGGCTCGGCCGCACCGGCAAGATCCGCCCGCCCGGGCTGTTCGCGCTCTACGTAACGGGCTACAGCGGCTTTCGCATCTGGGAGGAGACGCTGCGCATCGATCCCTCCCACTACCTCTTCGGTCTGCGCCTGAACCTCTACGTAGCGTCGATCTTCACGCTGATCGGGATCGCCTGGGTCGTCTGGATCCAGCGCCGGCCACTGCCGGCGCCAGGCTGATCAGCCGCCGGCCGAAGCGCGCCGCAGCCTGACGTCGGCGCACTCCAGGCACACCGACTCGGGGATCAGCCCGGTCCGCATCAGCAGCGCGAAGATCTGGCAGCCGACGCAGAAGGCGAGGATCGACTCCGCTCCGCTGGCGAGGATGATCCCCACGAGCAGCACGTCAGCCACAGTGTGGTCGTGGCCGACCAGCGCGAACAGCGCGATCGCGATGGTCATCGTGGCGCCGATCGCCTGCGCGAAGCGCTTCGGCGGCCCCGGCACGAGCTTGGCTGCGCCCAGGCGCGGTGCGACCAGGCGCGTCGCCGCCTGGCCGAGCGGACTGAGCGTCGGCCCGGACAGCACGCGGGCGGCGAAACCGCAGGCCAACACGACCGCGATCCAATAGGCCCCCGTCGCGAGTGTGACGATCGAGAGCACGAAGACGCCGCCGGCGACGACCCGTGCTGCTTTCTCGTTGACCGGATTGGGGAAGGAGAAGACGTCAGCCATGAGCGCCAATGATACAAAGCGCACCGACTCGGTGAGGTATGCGCGCGGGAGTGCAGCGCTCGGCGGCCGACGCTCCGGTGGGGTCACTACGCTGGACGGCATGGACGCGCAGGCCCCTCGGCGCACGGTGGTCATCGACATGGGGTCGAACTCGTTTCGGCTTGTCGCCTACAACTACGAGCCGGGAAGGTGGTGGCGGCGCAGCGACGAGATCTACGACACCGTACGCCTGGGTGCAGGCCTGCAGGCAAGCGGCCGTCTGGCGGAGGACCGCATCGAGACGGCGATCGAGGCGATGGAGGTCTACGCGCACTTCTGCGCGGCGAGCGCCATCGGGAGCACGCAGGTGAGTGCGGTCGCGACCAGCGCGGTCCGCGACGCCGCCAACGGAGCCGAGCTGCTCGAGCGCGTGCGCGCGCTGACAGGGTTTCCGGCGCGCATCCTCAGCACCCGCGAGGAGGCCTACTTCGCCTACCTCGCGGCGGTCAACTCCACGACCCTGCGCGACGGCGCGGTACTCGACCTCGGCGGCGGCAGCCTCCAGGTCGTGGCCGTGCGCGAGCGCCGGGCGCTCGAGAGCGCGTCCTGGCGGCTCGGCACGGTCCGGATGACCGAGCGCTTCTTCGACCCCCGGCGTGCGGCGGCGGCCAAGCAGCGCGACGCCCTGCGCGCGCACGTCCTCGAAGAGCTGGCGAGCGCCCCCTGGCTGGCCCGGGCGGGAGGATCGCTGGTCGGGATCGGCGGCACCGTACGCAACCTCGCAGCCGCCGCGGCCGCGGCCGCCGGCCTGCCGTCGATCGGAGTACAGGGCGCGGTGCTCGAGCGGGGAGCGCTCGAGCAGCTGATCGAGGAGCTGGCGTCGCGGCCGGTCAGCCGGCGGGCCGCGATCGCGGGCATCAAACCGGGTCGCGCCGGCCTGATCCTCGCGGGCGCGGTCGTGATCGCCGGTGCGATGGAGGCGATCGGGTCCGAGCGCCTGGAGGTCACCCATTCTGGCCTGCGCGAGGGCGTCTTCTTCTCGAGCTACCTGGCCGGCGCCGACCCGCCACTGTTCGATGACGTGCGGGTCGCCAGCGTGCTGAACCTCGCCGCGCAATACCAACCGGACCTCCTCCACTGCACGCACGTCGCAGCACTCGCCGGCCAACTGCTCGATTCTCTCAATGGCGGGCTGGCGCCCGCTCGAGGACTTGACCTGGTCCAGCTGTTGTGGGCAGCAGCCATGCTGCACGACATCGGCGTGTCGGTCGACTACGACGACCACCACAAGCACTCGCGCTACCTGATCCTGGCCGCCGCGCTGCCCGGCTTCGCGCCGGTGGAGACGGCGATCATCGCCCAGGCCGCGCGCTACCACCGCAAGGGCATGCCCACGCCCGGGCCGATGGCGCCGCTGTTCGGCGAGGGCGACGCCGAGCGGCTTGACCGCTGCGCGGTGCTGCTGCGGCTGGCCGAGGACCTGGAGCGCTCGCGCGATCAGCTCGTGCGCGGCACCCGCATCGAGCTGATCGACGGCGAGGTCGAGCTGAAGCTGATCGCAGAGGGCGAGTCGGCGGTGCCGCGCTGGGCTGCGGGGCGCGAGGGCGAGCTGTTCGAGCGCGCCTTCCACCGCGCGCTCTCCGTCGCCGCCTGAGCGGCGGGCGCCCGCGCGGCGCGGGCCGCCGGCCCCGCGGCGCGGGCGGCCTCCGTGCGCTTGTCGCCCGATTTGAGTTCGGGACGGTTGGCCAGGGCACGTTGCATGGCGGCGGCGAGATCGGTGCCGGCCGGCGACGGAAGCACGGTCACGGGAGCCGCGATGGCGAGCGGCGTTTCCGCCGGACGACCCATCGCTGTGTTCAACTGACCGAGTGAGACG
>PMKB01000328.1 GCA_003157595.1 Solirubrobacterales bacterium | reverse complement strand
CGGCTTGGCAAGGTAGTCGTCCGCGCCCATCTCCAGCCCGAGGACGCGATCGCGAATTGAGTCGCGGGCAGTAAGCATGAGCACGGGTAGCTGGCGATCCATGGACCGTAATCGCGCGCAGATCTCAATGCCGTCAGGTCCAGGCATCATCACGTCCAACACGACGAGGTCGATGGGCGCAAAACTGATCTGCGCGAGTGCGTCTGCGCCGTCGTGGGCGAGCGCAACGTCGAAGCCGTGCGACGACAGCACTCTGCGTAGAGCGCGCCGTAGCCCGGCATCGTCATCGACCACGAGAATCGCCATCGCCAGCCAAGTGTGCAGGACGTCGTGAAGCACGCCTAAAGCGAGCTATCCAAAGTACCGTCGCACCGAGAGTTCGCCAGGCCAGACCGACGTCCAAACTGCTTGCATGCGGAGGTCGGGCGAGAGATCGGCGAATGAGACGTGCGCCCGAAGTCGCACGGCGCAGCAACCCTCGAACGCGAGCGATCAGTTCGTCGTCGGCGAACAGCTTGACGAGGAGTCGTCGGCCACAGCGTCCAAGCCAAGCAGACGGTCGCGAACCGCGTCGCAGGCTTCGATCCTCAGTACCGCCCGCTGGCGGTCGAGGGGGTGCGTAGTCTCGCGCAAACCTCGATGCCGTCCAGGCGCGTGATCACATCCAACACGACGAGGTCGATGGGACCGCGGCTGAGCTGCGCGACGGCGTCCGTTCACCGCAAGAGGCTCCGCGTCAGCGTCGTGCGACGGGACCGCCCCCCGCAGAGCCGCCACTGGCCAGGACCATCGTCGACCACCAGAAAGCGCCACGACCACCCCAGTCTGTGCTGCGCGTTGAGGCCAACCTAAACCCGCGGATGCGAGCTACCAGGCTCTATCGCCATAGCGGTGTGGGTTGTGATGGTTAGGCGGTGTCGCGTCCAAGTGGCGCGCGAGAGCGTCGAACGACGTTGCTCTTCGCCGCTCGGTGTGGCTCGGCTCGCGGTCGCTCGGAGTACGGGCCAGCAAGGGGGCCCCACGGCAGCGCGAGTGCGAATCGCGGTTCCTAAAGTTTTCTTTTCTTCGGCTTGAGGCCTGGTTATGCGAGACCCACGATGGTTTGCCGGCGACCGCACGCCGTCCGATCAGCGGGCGGGCGCGACCTTATGACGTTGTCTCTTGCACATCCCAAACGCGCATATCGGCATCCGCACGTGGCGTCAGCCGCGTCGCGGGTGCTTGCGCAAGCTCGCGAGGCCAGCAGATGATGAGGATCAGTCGCACACGTCGGAACTCGCACGCGGTGTTGGCCGCGGTGGGTGTCGTGGCTGTCGCATTGGAGTTGGCGGCGTGCGGTGGAGGCGGCTCAGCGCCGACGACGAGCACCTCATCGACTGTGACCTCATCGAGCGCTAGCTCAAACGGTGCGAGCGGTCCCGCGGCCGCGGCGACACGTAGCGGTTTGGCCGCTTGTCTGAAGCGCCACGGTGTGACGCTCCCTTCGAGTGCCGGACGAGGTGGCGGTGGTTTCGCGCCACCATCTGGCGGCGAAGGTCCGCCGTCCGGGTCGGGTGGCGGCGCTCCGGGTGGTCCGCCTGCTGGTTTCGGCGCAACTGGCGGGTCAGGACCTGCTGGTTTCGCGGGCGGCAACTCGAAGTTCGCGGCCGCGCTGCGGGCGTGCGGTGGCGGTGGCTTCGCTGGCCGCGGCGCGCCGACGGGGCCGACGGGGCCGACGGGCAGTGGCGGCCTCAGTCTCAGCAGCGCACGTGAACGCGCAGCGATCACCAATTACGCGCGTTGCATGAATACCCACGGAGTCAAGCTGCCCAAGCCGAACTTCAGCGGTAGTGGCTCGGTGTTCGGCACGAGCGTCAAGCGTAGCTCGAAGAGCTTCATCAGTGCCAATCGCATCTGCCAGGCCGACCTTCAGCCCAGCTCGGGAGGCTGACGCTCGATGGTCATCCAACGCCCGGACGTGGCACACCCGCCCGCGAACGCCCCCGAGATTCACCGGACCCACGACCGATGGCAGGGACATCGACATTGCCGCCCACTCCTTGAACGTCGCCTGTCCCGGTGGGCCTCCTGGGACGCGCCGTCCCGGGCGGTTGAGCTGCCGAACCACCTCGCGGCTACCCGGGTGAGGTGTCCGCGATGAGCGCGCCGGAGCGAACGTGGATCAGGCTGCCGCGCCGGCTAGACCAGACCGCGGGCACGGGCAGTAACGGTCACCGGGAGCAGGGACGGTCGCCGCGGCGCCGTCGGCGTGCGTTTTACGCGATCGGTGCGGTTGCGGTTGCCGTGGTCGTGTTCTTCGGGCTCAACGCGGTGTACGGGTTCACCGCCAGTTCGCCCAGCGCGACGGGCGCGCGGCTGACAGCAACGGTCAAGCGCGGGACAGTTCAGTCGAGTGTCACCGCATCCGGAAACATCACCGAGGCGAAATCGGCGTCGGCGAATTTCGCGACGAGCGGGACGATCACAAAGGTCTACGCATCGGTCGGCGAGCATGTCAACGCCGGACAGGCGCTCGCGAAGATCGACCCAACCAGCGCCCGCAACGCTCTGGCCTCAGCAGCGGCGAACCTCGCGACCGCCGAGACCACGCTGGCGAGCGCGAAAAGCGGGCTGACCACTGCACAGCTCGACGCGAACACCGTCAGCGTCCAACAAGCCCAGCAGACAGTGACAACCGACGAGCAGCAGCTCGGCACAGACCAGACGGCGCTCGCGACCGCAAAAGCGCAGCTCGCACGAGACGCCAAGCTCGGCTTCCCAGCGAGCACGACCTCCTCGGGCAGCGCGTCGACTGGCACCGGCAGCGCGTCCACCGGTCCCGCTACCGGCAGCGGGTCGCCCACGAACAGCACGCTCTCGGCCGAGAACACCGGCAGCACGTCGGCGACCGGCGCAGGGTCGGCGGCCGTGGTAGCCGGACCCAGCGTGGCGACCGGTTCCGCGTCGGCGGTTGGCACCTCGTCTGCGACGTTGGGCGGGAGCGTGACGCCGGGCGGATTGGATACGACCTATTACTTCATGTACGGCACGTCACCAGCGAGTTTGAGCTCGACCACTCCGACCACCGATGCGGGGTCGGCAACGGGATCTGTCCCGGCGAGCGTGACGGTGAGCGGCATGGTCGCCGGGCAGAATTACTACTTCGAGTTGGTAGCCTCGAACTCGTCAGGCACGACGGACGGCTCGCTGGCCCTGTTCACGACGGCCTCGGCAACGGCCACCGCGGCGACAGGGCAGGCGTCGGCGATCGGCTCGACCACGGCGACACTGACCGGGTCCGTTAACCCAGGCGCGCTCGACACCAGCGACTACTTCCAGTACGGCACGTCGGCTGCGTCGCTGCCATCGAGCAGCCCGACCTTTAACGACGGCGCCGGGTCGGGAACGGTCTCGGTGACCGCGACCTTGCACAACCTCAAGCCGGACACGACCTACTGGTTCCGCGTGGTGGCCACGAATTCGTCGGGAACCAACGACGGCGTAGACGAGACGTTCACGACAACTGCAGCGGCTAAGCCGACGGTCATAACCGGGTCAGCCTCGGGCGCGCTCACCGCGAGCGTCACTCTGTCGGGATCGGTCAACCCGAGCGGGTCGGATACGAAGTACTGGTTCGAGTACGGCACGACAACGGCGTACGGGTCCAAGACCAAGCTGGTCGACGCGGGCTCGGGAATTTCGGTGTCGCAGGTGTCGGCAACGCTGACCGGTCTGAAGCCGGACACCGAGTACGTGTTCCGCCTCCTCGCGCGTAACAAGTTCGGTACGAGCACGGGCCTCGGCGAGTTCGTGACCACCGCGTCCAGCTCCCAGGCGGCGGACGAGCAGGCCGTGACGACGGACGAGCAGACGGTGGCGCGCCAGGAGGCGACCGTCGANNCGATCGCGGCAAGCGAGACACCCTCAACGTCGACGATCGAACAGGACTTGGCGACGGTCTCCGAGGACGAGGCGACGGTCTCTTCCGACCGGCAGGCGCTCGACCAGACCGTCCTGCGTGCACCGATCGGCGGAACCGTGACAGCCGAGGACGCGGCAGTCGGTCAGACGGTCAGCACTGGCAGCTCGACGGTCAGCGGCGCCTCGCCGAGCAGCTCCTCCTCCTCGTCCACTGGTGTCGGTGCGGCGTCCACCGGCGGTTCGTCGAGCACCGGATCTTCGACATCGGGGTCGGGTCTGTTCACGATCGATTCGCTCGGTCAGCTGGAGATCGTCGCCGGGTTCGCCGAGGCTGACGCCACCAACATTGCGGTCGGCCAGCCGGTCACGATCACTTTCCCGGCGCTGACGAACACCGAGGTCGCCGGACGCGTCGTGGCGGTGTCGTTGACCTCGACAGTCGTCAGTAGCGTGGTGACCTATGACGAGACGATCGCGTTGATCAACCCGCCCTCGAACGTCAAGGAAGGAATGACCGCCGATGCCAGCGTAGTCGTCCAGACCGTGGGCAACGCGCTTTACGTGCCCAGCGCCGCGATCACCACCACCGGCACGGTGTCCACCGTCGAGGTGCTCAAGAACGGGAAGGAGACCCAGCAGCGCGTCACTACCGCGCTCGTAGGCAACTCCGACTCGCAGATCACCAGCGGCCTAACCGCCGGTGAGGTCGTCGTCGAGCCGACCGTGTCGGTCGCCTCAACTGGCGCCNNCGGCGGGCTCGGCGGCGGCGGCGGGATCCCATGAGCATCAAGGTCTCCCAAGTTGGGACGGCGGGTTCTCGGCCGGTGATCGTGTTGCGGCGGATCATGAAGGCCTACCAGATGGGGGAAATCGAGGTGATCGCGCTGCGGGGCGTCTCGCTGACAATCGAGCGGGGCGACTTCGTCGCGATCATGGGC
>PMKB01000049.1 GCA_003157595.1 Solirubrobacterales bacterium | reverse complement strand
TCGCGGAGCGGCGAGCCGTGGCTCGCAGCGTGCTGACCTGCATCGGGATGTGCCTTTCGGTCGAGGGGCTTGCTTGATCGTACTAGCGCCAGACCAAATCTAAGCCAGGGGATTAATCACCAGGCCGGTCAACACCTTGGGGAAGAAGTACGTCGACTTCGGCGGCATGTTGACGCCGGCCGCCGCGACCTCCCTGACCGCCTCCACCGGAGTCGGGCGCAGCAGGAAGGCGGCGTCGTATTCGCCGGCGTCGACCAGCGCCAGCGCCTGCGCGCTGTCGCGCGCGTAGCCAAAGCCGTGAAGGTGCGAGATGTCCTCGTCGGTCAGCCCAAGCGCGTCCTTGAGCAGCAGCGCCTCCAGCACCCCGGTGTCCAGACGCCGGTAGGGGGGCGGTAGCTCGGCGAGCGCGGCGTCGGCGATCGCCTGATCGCGAAGCTTCAGATGCAGCGTGCTGTGCGCGTCCACGTAGCCAAGCTCGAGCGGCCCGAGACCCGCCGCCGGCGCGAGCTGGCCCCGCGCGACGGCCGTCACGACGAAGTCGCGCTCGATCGCTTTGGCGAGCGCGGCTCGGCGCGCGCTGTCCAGACCGCCGACGAGCCGGTGGGTCGGGAAGATCGTCAGCCCCGGATCCTCAAGCGCCACCAGGCACATCAGCACGTAGCGATGGTCGCCCTCGCCGCCGACCTCCTCGGCGNNTGCATGTTGACGAAGGTCATCATCACCTTGCGCGCGCCCTCCAGATCGGGATTCTGGTTGCGGAAGGCCAGCGCCGTCTCATAGCGGTGATGGCCGTCGGCGATCAGCAGCTCGGCGTCCGCGAGCGTTGCCTGCACCGCCTCGATCGCGGCCGGATCGCCGCAGCGCCACAGGCGGTGCACCGTGCCGTCGTCATCGGTCACCTCGCCCCACGGTGTGCCGGCAGCGGCGCCGGCGAGAGCGCTCCAGGCGCTCGTGGCCGGGTCCGAGTACAGCGAGAAGATCGGCGAGAGGTTCGCCCGCGTGGCACGCGTCAGTCGCAGCCGGTCCTCCTTGGGCCCGGGGTGCGTCCGCTCGTGCGGGCGGATGCGTCCCGCCCCGTACTCCTCGACCCGCACGCGCGCAAAGAATCCGCGCCGCGTCCGCAGCGCTCCGTCGGGCCCGCGGTAGCGCTGCTCGAGCGCCCACAGCGCCGGCTCCGCGTCGCGCACCAGAACCCCCGACCGCTGCCACTCGCCGTAGAGCTGCGCGGCGTGTTCGTAGGGCTCACGGCCCGTCGGCAGGTCGATCTCGACGACGTTGTACGGCGAGCGCGCCACGAGCTCCGCGCGTTGGCGCGCATCGATCACGTCATAGGGCGGAGCCACGACGTCGGCCAGCGCTCCCGCGCTGGCAAGGTCGTAATGCAGCGCCCGCAGTGGTTGTACGTCCGCCATCGCCGGCGCGGAGGCTAGTGGTTCTCGGCGCCGCGCGTCGCCGTTGGAGCCTCCGCTTCGGTCACCCCGTGGCGCAGAGCGCCCGCCCCCTACTCTTCGTTGCCACGGGGCGTGGCGCAGCCTGGTAGCGCACTCGCTTTGGGAGCGAGAGGCCGTCGGTTCAAATCCGACCGCCCCGATAACGTGAAAGGCATCGACTAGCAGGCAGTTACCGGCCTGAACGAGCCGCCGTCGTCTCTTCTCTCGTCTTGTTTGCGACCAAGGGCGCGCGCGGATGGCGGGAGGATCGGCGAGGAGCGGGTCGGCAAACAGCCCTTGCGCCGATGCTCGCGGCTCGCCGACACGCGGACACCGTCGCCTGGGCGGGCGGACACGGTCGACGCATCGATCGCGCGAAAGGACCACACAGCCGCTTCGACGAGATCGTGAGGCGTGTGCTGAAATCGCGGTATTACTTGCTAGTCTTACCGGATCCGAGTGACGCAGAAGGGCCAAGTTACGATCCCCCTTGAGGTGCGCCGCGCGCTGGGTATCCGCGCCGGCAGCGACGTGCAGTTCAGGCTCGAGGCCGATGGCGCGCGACTCGTCATTGACCAGGCGCGAGCTGCGAGCGAGATCGAACACATGCGCGGAGCCGGTAGCGGCGAGCTGAGCACCGACGAGATCCTCGCGCTGACGCGCGCGTGAGCCACGCCAGCGGCACGGTCGTCGACAGCAGCGTCCTACTCGACGTCTTTATGATGGACACGGCGTGGGGCGACTGGTCGCAGATGCAACTCACGCGAGCAGCGCAGCGCGGGGCGCTAATCCTCAACGCCGTCGTGGTTGCGGAGATCGCACCGCGCTTTGAACGCATCGAGACGCTTCGAGCGGCACTCCCGTCGATGGCCGTGATCGAGGAGATCCCGCTCGCAGCGGCATTTCTCGCCGGCCACGCGCACGCCAATTACCGACGGGCTGGTGGCCCGCGCGAAGCTGTTCTCCCCGACCTCCTGATCGGGGCGCACGCCGCCATCACCGGACGGCCGCTCCTGACGCGAGATCCGCGACGGGTCGCGAGCTACCTCCCCGGAGCAACTCTCATCGCTCCTGACGGTCCCGGCTGAACGCGCTGCCGACCGCGAACGCTCCATAGGTGCACGCCTTGCGCGCGAATTTCACTACTGAGGTGGCGCTCACTTGGCCGGCGGCCGCGGACGTCCGCCCATATCTTCACGGCGCTCGTGACTCGTCCGGACTGCACAGGCTGCTGACTTGGGCGCGGGCGCGGGCGCTCCGGTTTGAGGCGGGAGCGGGAGCGAATCTTGCCGCCGACGCGGCGGCGGGTGCGCTACTGGTTTCTCAGTGAGAGAGTCGGGTTGCCGGCTGGTGTTGTCCGACTGTGCCGGTGGAGTGCGGGTCGGCGGCGGATGCAAGCTGGTGGTGTAGCGCTAACGTTGCTGTTCGGATGCACAACGCCGAGAATCGCCTCGCCGGAACCACGGCCGCAAACCCGGGGCTGATGATGCGAGCGCTTGGAAACCTCCAGACCCGGCACGACGCGCACATGCAGGACTCTGATAATCAGCCTGCTCACCCAGCCGCTCGCACATCGGCTCAAGCGACTGGCGCGGCCCCTGCTCGATCAGCCCCCGCAGATACACCCCGCCATTGATCCGCTGCACCGGCCGGTTCATCGCCTCGGCCAGCACCTCGGCCCCAGACGCCTCCAAGCGCTCACGCACCGCCAAAGGCCCATCCACCATCTCCCGCGAACCCACCGCCGCCACAACCGCCATCGTGACCTCCCGCGTCGCGACAACAGACGCCAAGAGGATTCGCCGCAACAGCGACAAACTCCTACCCAACACCTAACAAAGCACTACTAAGGGGCGCTGGTGATTGGCAGTTCAGCGTCGGCGCGTTTGACGAGTTCGGCGGTGGTGTCCTCGGGTGTGAGCGCGGTGACGCCGAACTTGATCTCGCATCGGTCAGTGGTGTCGGCCGCGAGTTCGGCCTGGACTGCGCCGAAGCGCCGGCTGGCGGCCTCAACGGTCGCGTCGGACATCACGCAGAGAAACTCGTCGCCGCCCATGCGGATGATCAGGTCGTAGGAGCGCAGGTGCTCGCGGATCGCCCTCACCGCATGCTGCAGCAGCGCGTCGCCGGCGGCATGGCCCTGCGCGTCGTTGACCACCTTCAGGCCGACGACATCGATGTAGGCGGTGGCGAGCAGGCCGGCTGTTCTGCGGGCTCGGTCGATCTCGTGCTCGAGGGCCGCCAAGCCCGCCGCGCGTGTGCGCGCCCCTGTCAGCTCGTCGGTCTCGGCGGTCACCAGCCGCCTCAGCAGCACGTCACGGTCGGTCTGGGCCTCCAACCGGTCATGGGCCGCCTGCTCGCGATCGAGCGCGGCCTGTTCGCGATCCGCTGCGGCCCGCGCGCGAAACTCTGCCGCCCAGACGCGGTCGGCAGCCGCGCTGCGGCCCTCCGACGGACGCTCCGGGTCAGCGTCCATGGAAGCTTGGCGTTCCGCCAGGTCGCGATCAAGCACGGCGGCGGCCAGGTCGCGCGCCGCCGCCGCCTGATCGCGAGCATGCGCAATCGCGTCACGGACGCGGGCTGCCTCGACGCGTTCGTCGGCGGCCTGGCTTCGTTGCCGGCGGCCGCGATCGCGAATGTCGCGCGCGGCATCGTGCAGCTTTGCATCGCCGCCGCGCGCGAGATCGCGATCGCTGGCCGCCTGGTCGCTGTCGGCTGCGGTCTG
>PMKB01000232.1 GCA_003157595.1 Solirubrobacterales bacterium | reverse complement strand
CGTCGGCTTTGCGCCGAGTCCCTGGGATCGTGTGCTGCTCGGCTCGCGCCGCAGCGGGTTCAGCGAGGCCGAACTGCTCGCAGCCGGAGTCGTGCCGCGCTCTCGCGAGCGCCCGGGCAGCGTCTATGACCGCTTTCGCCGGCGGATCACCTTCCCGCTGTGCGACCAGCGCGGGCATGTGCTCGGCTTTGGCGCTCGTGCGATGGGCTCCGACCAGCAACCCAAGTACGTCAACAGCGCCGACGGCACCGTCTATCACAAGGGTCGCCACCTGTTCGGCACGCACCTCGCACGCTCGCACGCCGCGAAGGCCGGCTCGATCGTGCTGTGCGAGGGCTACACCGACGTGATCGCCGCGCACCAGTCGGGGGTACGCAACTGCGTCGGGCTGATGGGCACCGCGCTGACCGAGGACCAGGTGTCCGAGCTCGCTCGCCTGGCACCCACGGTCGTGCTGGCCCTGGACGCCGATGGTGCCGGGCACGAGGCGATGATGAAGGCGGCGCGGCTCGCCGCCAAGCAGCGCTTCGAGTTGCGCGTCGCGGCGCTGCCGCCGGGCAGCGATCCGGCGGACGTGCTCGAGCGCGACGGGCCCGATGGCGTGCGGGTGCTGTTGGGCGCGTCACTGCCGTTCGTGCGCTTTCGGGTCGAGCGGATCCTGGGCGGGGAGGAGCGCGACACGCCCGAGGGTCGCGATCGGATCCTCGAACAACTGCGGCCCGTGTTCGCGGAGCTGGGACCGGGCGCGATGCGCGAGGAGCTGCAGCGCGAGGTAGTCAGCCGGCTGAGCGTCTCGGAGAAGCTCGTCGAGCGTCTGCTCGCCGGCCAGACCGGCGCAGGCAAGAGCGGCGAGCTGCCGCGGGCGCAGACGCAGCTGGCTGCGGGAGAACGCACCGAACGGACCTTCCTCGAGCTCTGCATCGCGCTGCCGGCGCGCGGGGGCGAACTGCTCGCAGCGCTGGATCTGGACGCCGTCTTCGCCAGCCCACTAGTGCGTGCCGCCGCGACGCACCTGCGAACCCACCTCGAATCACCGGCGGCCGACATCGACGACGGCGAGCTCGCCGTACTGCTCGCGGAGCTGTCGGTCCGGGCGGCCGTGCTCTCGCCGGTGCCAGCCGAGCTCGAGGTCGAACGCTGCCAGCTCGAATTGGCGCGGGTCGCGCGCGCGATCGCCGGCGCGCGCGGCGCGGGCAGGGGAGGCGTGACGGCGCTTCAGCGCGAGCGCGAGGCGCTCAAGCACGAACTGGAGCGTTGGTTTGCGGAGGCGCTCGAACAGACCGACGAACCCCGCGGCTGACCTCGGCGGCGAGTACGGCCGCCGGTTGCAGGCGTGCGCCGAGCTTCGCCACGCACTGCCGTCGACGTGCGCGGGTGCACAGTTGTGTGGTCTAATTGTCCCGCCGACGTGGAGGCAGGCGTTGCCGAGCTTCCCGGGTGGCCCATTCCGGGGTAGCTCAATTGGCAGACGCGCTCGACTGTTAATCGAGAGGTTGTGGGTTCGAGTCCCACCCCCGGAGCTCCCGCCGCGCCCGTCGCGAAGCGACCACCGGGGCGCTCCTGGTCTTCGCGTCGAGCAGGCGAGCACCCCGGCCTCGCGGCGGGCGATCCTGCAGCCGGGCGGAAGGGCACGACGGGCCTGCGAGGCAGCGCTCTGAGGGGAGCCCGTGGCCAGGCCCGACGCATCAGGGCGTCAGCCGCAGATCCCAGCGCCGTGTCCGGTGCCGATCACGAGCGCCATCAGCAGTCGGACGCCCGTGTGGGCGGTCCCGGTCAGCGTGTCGCCGTTGTTGGTTCCGCCCGCGCTGGTGAAGGAGTCGGTGACCGCGCCGGTAGCGGGGCCGAACACCTCGTAGCGGACTCCCTGCGGGAACCCCGGCGCGGCCCCGCCCTCCACGTTGAATGCGACGTAGTCGCCCTTCACGACGCACAGATTCCCGGGTTCGAAGGCCGTGACCGTGGAGGAGGACGCGCCGTGACCGCAGATCGGCACGTTGAGCGGACCGGTCGTGATCTTCACGGTCGTCGTATCGCCCGAGCCCGGAGCGAGCGTTTGAAAGTGGATCTGCGTCAGCGGCAGCTCGCCGCTGGTTCCGGGACGCGCGCAGCCTCGCAGGCGGATCAGGCGCACCAGGCCGCGCTCGCGGATCTGGGCGGGGGTGCCGCCCTTGCGCAGCGTCAGCCAGAACGCGGTGTCGACAGGCTGCGGGTAGGAGATCCTGGCTGCCGCCCCAAGCCCGCCGACCGTGATCAGCGCGGCACCGCTTGCGGCGGCCGCTGCGAGTGTGAAGACGATTGCGAGCAACCCCGTGATGGCGCCCCGTCGCAGTCGTTGGCGATCATTGCGCATGCGTCGTCACCTGATCCCTGGGGAGCGCCGCATCAGCCCGCAGAACGCTCGTAACCTGTCGAAGCTCGCTCGCTGAGCCTAGCGTGCAACACGATTCGGGTGCACAACCATCGCTCGCGACCCGACGCTTGCCGTGACCGCTGCGGGCATGAGCCGCTATGTCGCGGCGGCGGCTGGTTAGTCTGTCCGCGGCGAGGGCCGGTAGCTCAGTTGGTTAGAGCAGCGGACTCATAATCCGCAGCGCCCAGGTTCGAGTCCTGGCCGGCCCATCAAGAAAGCCCTGGAAATCAGGGCTTTGGCCGTTGGGGCGGGTCGGCGAGGAGGCCAAATCCGTCCCGACTCCCTCCCCAAGAAGATCGCCCGCTGGCGCTGGCGAAACGCAGGAAGCATGGTCCGATGTCACTCAGTTACGAGACGATCTACAGCCGTGTGCGCCGCGTTCCCGCGGGCTACGTGACGACCTACGGGGACCTCGCTCCGGGAGCGGCGCGGCACGCGGGCCGCGTGCTATCTCAGGCGCCCCCGGACCTCCCGTGGTGGCGCGTCGTCAGGGCCGACGGAAGCCCGGCGAAAGGCGCCGCACAACTCGAGCGGCTGCTTCGAGAGGGCGTTCCGATCCGCGGGCAGCGCGTCGTCATCGCGGAAGCTCGGATTCCGCCCGAGGCGATCCTCTAGCCCAGACGGGGAGAACGTCCGCCGCGATCCGTTCTCAGCGCCGTGGCTCCCGTCGGCCCCGCCGCTGGGGTGTCCGTAGCTCGCCGTGAATTTCGCGGTTGCCGTCGCACGGTCTGCCCGCACACCCTTCGAAGATCACCAGGCCTACCCGCGAAGCGCGATCGCGCCCGTCAGCAGCGTGCCCTTCTTGGCCGCCGCCGGTGTCGTGCGGGTGACCTCGAGCGCGCTGACGTAGGTGACGGGCCGACCGCCGCCAACACTGAACACGATCGTTACCTCGGCGATGAGCGGCGTCTTCGTGGCCAGCAGCTTGCGGGCGGACGGCGTGAGCGACGCCCTGATCGTCATTGCGCCCCTCACCCGCAGATTGAACTTGAAGCTTGTGAGGAGCGTGCCTCGCGAAGCCGCCGCCGCATGGCCCGAAGGGGTGTAGCGCAGGAAGCCGCCGCCGTGGCAGGCGGTGGAGCACTCGAGCTCCATCGACACCTTGTTGCCGTTGATCAGCGCGTAGGCGGGTGACTCGATCGGGATCTTGCTGGAAAATCCGCAGCCGGGGACGCAGGGCCTGCTGGCGCCGCCGGCGCCCTTCGGGGCCGTGCCGCCGCCGGGAGTCCCGGAGGCTCCGCCGCTGCCGACCGTGCCGGCGGTGAGCGTGGTACCCACGGGCTGCCACACCGACGCGCTGTCCGCCTCGAAGACCGCGAGGCTCGGACCGCCGGCGCCGCCGCCGCCAGCGCCACCGGCTCCGCCCGATCCGCCCGAACCACCGTCACCGCCGGCACCGTCGGTCGGGACGCCGTTATCGGCGCCGACACCGCCCGCACCGCCCTTGCCGCCGTTTCCGCCGCCACCGCCGCTACCGCCCGCGCCGCCGTTGCCCGCGGTGATCGCGCTGCCTGTCCGTGCGGTCACGCTCGACGCGCCGGCGATGTAGATGCCGAAGGACCCGCCGCCGCCGTTACCACCGGTCCCAGCGCCGCCGCCGCCGCCACCGCCGCCGCCGCCGCCGCCGCCGTTGCCGGACCCGTACACGACCGTGTCGCCCGCGATCTCGATATTGCCGACGCCGCCGCCACCGCCGCCGCCGCCGCCACCACCAGCCCCCGGGTTGCCCGCGACGCCGGCAGTGCCGTTGCCAGGCGTCCACGCGTCTCCGGGGCTGGCGGGGTTTGAGCCGTTGTTGCCGCCGGCTCCCGCGGTCGCGCTCGAGCCGGCGCCTCCGGTCTTGCCCGGGTAGCCGTCGCCGCCGGCGTTGAAGAAGCCGTCGGCGCCTCCGCGGCCCTCTGAGGCGATGTCAGTGGTGGCCGATGAGGTTGAACCAAGCGACCCGTACCAGAGGCCGATGACCTCGCGCTTGCCGGAGGCACCGCGTCGCTCCGGGCCGCACGCTGCGAGCACGCCCGAGCCCAGGCAGCCCTGGAGCGCCGACGCCAGCGCGGTCGAGCCCCAGCCCCCGAAGCCGCCGTCCCCGGCCGACGGCCCGGGCTTGGGATCGGCGAGCGTCTTGCTGGCGGCCAGCAGCAGCGGGTTGCGCTTGTAGGTTCCATCCTGGCGCAGGAAGTAGTCGTTGCCGTTGGCGCCGATGCCGGCCGCGCCGCCTCTTGCCTGCGCGGCTGTGCAGCGCGATCCGCCGGAAGCCAAGCACGACGCGACGACCTGGGCCGCCGTCTGCCCGGCTGCGCCCGCGCCGCCGGAACCGCCAGCCACACCGATCGCCCCGGGCGTCCCGGAAGCGCCGGCCAGCGCGTTTGCCGCCTGAACGCCGACATCGGCGAGGGTCAGCTGCGACCCGTCGATCGCGCGGACGCCGTATACGGATGTGGAGATGGCGGGGGCTGCCGCTCCGACTAGGTCGACCTCCTGGATCAGGACCGATGTCGCGTGGTCGGCCAGCACGGCCTGCGGCGCGCCGGAGATCGTCGTCGGCGTCGCGGGACTCAGCTCCGCGGTCCAGGCGGCGGGGTCGAACCCGCCGTAGATCGCGACGCCGTCGTCGCTACTCGTCAGTGACAGTCCTCCGCCGTAGCTGCCCTGCGCGACGCGCAGCTGATCCTTGGCGCCGCCCGATGACTCCACCAGCGCGAGGCCGTGCTGGGGCGTAAGAACCGGCGAGGCGGCGGTGCCAGGATTGCTGTCGCTCCCCGCGGGGGAGACGAAGATCGCCGAGCTGGGGCTGCCGGACACCGTGAGGGCGAACTCGACCTTGACGGCCGTGTTGGCACTGATGCCACTCAGCACGCACGTCGTCGCGGCGCCGGAGCAGCTTCCACCCGACCATAGGGCGACGCTGTAGCCCGCGGCCGGTGTGGCCTTGATCGTGACCGTGTCGCCGATCGGAACCAGACAACTCGCGGCGTTCGTGCAGTTCGTTGCGGGGTTGGTATCGGTGACGGCGACGGCCCCTTGCGGTCCCGCCGTCGCGCTGACCGTGGCCGTCGGGACGGCGACGAGCGTGGCCGTGTCGGTCTCGGCGGCCGCCGCCTTGAAGGTGCAAGGGTTTGCGTTGCCCGTACAGGCGCCTCCCGACCAGCTGCCGAGCTGGTAGCCGCTCTGCGGTGAGGCGGTGATCGTGATCGCATCACCGACGTCGGCAAGACAGCTCGTGACGCCGCTGCAGCCGGCGACGGCGTCGGAATCCGAGACCGTCACCGTGCCCTTTCCGGACGGTGTCGCGGCCGTGGCGATCGTCACGGTCTTTGCGAAGGTCGCGCTGTCGGTCTCGCCGGCTGCGCCGGCGTTGAACTTGCACGGGTCGGTGGTGGCTGAGCAGTTGCCGCCGGACCAACCGGTCAGCCGGCTGCCCGAGGCGGCGTTGGCGTTGATGACGATCGCGTCGCCTTGGTCGGCGAGGCAGGTCGTGACGCCAGTGCAGTTGGCGATCCCGGCGTCGCTGATCGTCGCGGTGCCCGTGCCGGTGCCGGCCGTCGCGGTGGCGATCGTCACCTCCTTGGTGAAGGTGGCCGTGTCGCTCTCGGTCTTCGCGGCGGTGAAGGTGCACGGGCTGGTGGTGGCGGTGCAGGTGCCGCCCGACCAGGCGGTGAGGCGGCTGCCCGCGGCCGCGGCGGGTGTGAGCGTGATGGCGTCCCCGATGTAGGTCAGGCACCTCGGGGCGCTCGTGCACGCGGCGACCGGATTGGAGTCGCTCACGCTCGCGGTGCCTGAGCCGGAACCGGCGGTCGCGGCGGCGATCGCGACCGGCGTACCGTTCAGCGCGTCCACCTGGGCGGTGCTCAGCGCAGCCTGGTACAGCTGCACGTCGGACACCACGCCGTTCACGAAGTTGCTCGGCTGGCCGCTTGACATGCCGCGGCCGATCAGCGTCTTGCCGGTGTCCTGCCAGTTGCCGGTGTAGGTGGCGGTGGCGTCCTCGGTGCCGTTGACGTAGATCTCGAGCTTACCGGCGGAGGTGTCGTCCACCCCGACCAGGTGATACCAGGTGCCGGCCGTCGGCGCGACGGCCGAATTGGCCTGCGCCAAGGCAGCGTTGGAGTTGTCGAACGCGGCGCGGATGAACTCCAGCTTTCCGCTCGATTGGTTCAGCTGCAGGTAGAAGCCGCTCACGTTGGTCGCGTCCATGCTGACGACCGTCTGCCCGCCGGCCGTGCTGTTGAGCTTCACCCACGCGGAGACGGTGAAGCTCTGCGAGGTGTTCACGACCGGCTTGGCGATTGTCACATTGGCGGTCGAGGAGCCGCTCAACGCGATCGCCGCTGCCCCGCCCGGGCCGGTGGTCCACGACGCTCCCGTCCCCAGCGTGCCGGTGTTCGCGTTGCCGGAGGAGTCGGCGGTGGTGGTGCCGCTGCCCTCGGCCATGGCCCAGTGGCCGGCAAGGGCGGGCAGCGTGACTGCCGCCTGAGTTGTCGCGACGAGGGCGAAGACGCCGCCCAGCACGGCGCAGAGGGCGAGCAGCAGGGTCGTGACCCTGGCCCTCGGGCGGCGAGGCCTCGGCAACCGTGACCGTCGGCTCATCGCCGCAACCCGAATCGCTGCGTGCGGGCAGTCAGGACGATTGCCCCGAGCGCAGCTGTCGCCGTGACAGGGCGACTACTCCAACTGATGAACATGCCCTGTCCGCTTCGCAAAGCGCCTCCGTGACGATCTGTGCAGGTTAGCCCACCACCACACTAGGGCGAGAGCCAGGGGAGACGCCGGTCGAAACGCCACCTCGGCAGGGGGAAAATGTCCCCAGGTCGAGCCGAGGAGGATCGCTCGCGATGCTGTCGCTGACGCCGTTGGCCATCCACCGTTCGCCTACCCCTGCCGTCGGTTGCGCGTCCGCGCGATCGCTCGTCATCCACCGTTTGCGCACCCCGCATTCGGTCGCCCGTCCGCGCACTCATACACGCGTCCAAGCTTTGCAGCGTCCGTTGCATCGCTCAAGGATGTCTCCGATGCGAGTGGTGTGCTATCGCGGCGAGCCACACTCGGAGCTCTGGGAACTCTCCTTCTCGTCGGAGCGGCACTACCGGTCGGCGCGGCGGCGTTCATGGCCCCCGCCACGGGTTCCAACGGCGCCCGGAGGTCGCTGTCCTCGTCGGTGCTGCTGCATGAGCACGTACGCTCGTCAGGCGTCTTCGACGTCCGGGTTGGCATCAACTCCGGTGTGTCGGCTGCCGGCGTCGTGGACCTCCAGTTCGGCTCACTCGCCCGGCGCGCCACCAAGGTCAGCTCCGGTCATGGTGCGGTCGTGCGGGTCCGGCTGCCGATTCACGGACGTTCACTCACGATTCGCGCATCTGCGCAGTGGGCGATGCCGGCCTTCAACGTCACCCTGGCGCGGGTCCCGCCGGCCAAGCCGACGACCCGCGGGAGGACCGGGGGGTCAACGGGTTCCGCGACCACGGGTTCCGGCAGCGCGAGCGGTTCTGCGGGCTCGGGCGGCTCCTCCTCCGGTTCAAGCGGTTCGTCTGGTTCCGGCGCAGGCCCCTCATCGGGTTCGAGCGGTTCCACCTCGACTGGTTCGACGGGCTCCTCGGGTCCCGGCGGTTCCTCGGGTTCGACCGGTTCGTCGGGTTCGACCGGTTCGTCGGGGTCCAGCGGCTCCGCCGGCCCCAGCGGTTCGGGCGGCTCGACCGGCTCGACCGCACCGCCGGCGATCACGCTCCCGCACGGGTTCACGCCGACCGCGAGCTACACGAGCCTGGTCAAGGACTACGAGTTCGCCGGCTCGAGCCTGCCGGCCGATTGGGCGGCCGGAAACGACAGCACTCACGGCTTCGCCGGGACGATCTTCAACTCCTCTCAGGTGTCGATGACGGGCTCGTCGGTCGCGCTGAGCGTCAGCCGGCAGCCGAGCAACGGCTACACCTACCAGTCGGGCTGGATCTCGACCGAGAGCAAGTTCTCGTTCAACTACGGCCTGATCGACTTCCGGGCAAAGATGCCGGCGGGCCAGGGGCTGTGGTCCGCACTGTGGCTCGACCAGCCGGATGGCAGCAACCCCTGGGGCGAGATCGACGTCCAGGAAATGGTGCTCTACGACACCCACACGCTCTACGGCAGCCTGCACGGCTGGGCGCCCTCCGACTGGGGCGAGTCGCAGTGGGCGCATATGACGTCCGACGCGTCGGCCGGCTACCACGACTACCAGCTGGTCTGGCAGCCGGGCCTGGTCACATGGGCCCTCGACGGTGTGGCCTACGCCCAGTACACGGAGGCCCAGGCGCTCGCCGCCGGCTATCCCTGGGTCATGGGCGACGGCAGCGGCTACTACATCATCGCGGACCTCGCGGCCGGGACCTCGCTCTGGGGTGGCCCGCCGAACTCGACGACCCCGCTCCCGTCGTCGATGCTGCTGGCGTCCGTCAAGGTCTGGCAGTGACGCCCGCGCCCACTCGCGGCGCACCGTAACGCCAACGCTAATCCCGGCATTAGAAACCCTCTGTAGCGTTCGCCGGCGTTGACCTCCAGCGTCGTCACCAGCGGGCTCACCAAGCGCTTCGGTCAGCGGCTCGCGGTCGACGCCGTGGATATCGACCTTCCCGCCGGGGTCGTCAGCGGCTTCGTCGGACCCAACGGCGCCGGCAAGACGACGACGATCCAGCTGCTGCTGGGCCTGTGCCGCCCGACCAGCGGCACAGCTGAGGTGCTCGGGCGTCCGATCAGCGATCCGGCGTCCTACCTCGGCCGGGTCGGCGCCCTGATCGAGGCGCCCTCTTTTTATCCGACCCTTTCGGGTCGACGCAATCTTGAGGTGCTGACGCGGCTTGGCCGCATCGACTCCGGGCGGATCTCGGAGGTGCTTGCGATGGTCGAGCTGAGCGACCGTGGCAACGATTTCGTGCGCGCCTATTCGCTCGGGATGAAGCAACGCCTCGGCGTCGCGGCGGCGCTGCTCCCGGACCCGGAGCTGTGCATCCTGGACGAGCCGACCAACGGTCTGGACCCGGCGGGCATCCGCGAGATGCGCAGCGTGATCCGCGGCCTCTCCGACCGTGGCATATCGGTGTTCGTCTCGAGCCACCTGCTGGCCGAGATCGAGGCTATCTGCGACCACCTCGTGATGATCGACAACGGCCGGATCGTCTTCCAGGGCGGCGTGGACAAGCTGATCGACGCGCAGCAGTCGGACATCATCGCGAGCCCCGAGCACCCCGCCGACGTTCAGGCGCTGGCCGAGTTGTGCATCGCCGCGGGCAAGCCGGCCCGCGCCGAGCAGGGTGAGGTCCACGTCCAGGCGCCGGAGGACTGGGCGCCGGAGCTGAATCGTCAGGCGATGGCCGCCGGGATAACCCTGCGCGGCCTGACGGTGCGTCGCGCGTCGCTGGAGGAGGCGTTCTTCGCGATCACCGAGGGCCAGTCGGACGAAAACGGCGAGGCGGGCTGATGTTCGGCGCCTACTCCAGCGAGTGGATCAAGCTGCGCCGCCGCGCGATGCTGCTGTGGGGGCTCGGCGGCGGTCTGTTCTTCGCGGTGCTGGCCACCATCTTCACCGTCGAGCGCGCCGTGAAAAACCCGTCGCTGTTCCCGCTGCGCCGCGGCCGCGTCACCTTCGCGGAGCTCGAGCTGCCAACCGGCCTCGTCCACGGCGTGGTCGACGTCAGCACGCTGATCGGCATCGTCGCGCTGTGCCTGTTCGCCGGCGCCTTCGCGACCGAGTACAGCCAGGGCACGCTGCGCAACCTGCTGGTGCGCGAGCCCCGGCGGGCCCAGCTGTTGACCGGCAAGTTCCTCGCGCTGGCGACCTTCATCGGCGTGGCCGTCGTGCTCGAGATCGTCGTCTCCTGCGGCGTTGCGCTCCTGCTGGCACCCGGCCGCGGCATCACCACCAGCGCCTGGACCAGCGCCACCGGGATCAACGACCTGCTGCAGGCGACCCTGCACGTGTTCCTCGCCTCGGTCGGCTACGGCCTGCTCGGTGCCGCGGCTGGCGTGCTGCTGCGCTCACCCGGCGTGGCGATCGGTGCGTCCGTCGCCTACGTGATCCCGGTTGAGGCGATCATCGTCGGGGCGATCTGGTCAAACGGCGACCGCTGGCTGCCCGGCCAGCTGCTGAGCGCGCTCGCCCACGGCGGCACGGGTGACTCCTCCTACCACCACTCCCTGATCACGCTCGCCGTCTACATGGTCCTGATCGCGGTCGGCACGCTGGCTGTCTTCAGGCGCCGCGACGCGTCCTGAGAGGGCCTCTCCCGAGGCCCGTCAGTCGCCGATCAGCACGTGACCGGGCTGACCGGCGACGCGCTCTATCCAGCTTCGGATCGCCGGGTAGCCGGAGAGGTCAAAGCCGCCCTCGGCGGCGACGTGCGTGTAGGCGTACAGAGCTATGTCGGCGAGCGTGTAGCGCCCGCCCACGAGGTAGTGCACGCCGGCCAGGCCCCGCTCGAGCACATCGAGCGCGCGGTACCCGGCGGCTCGCTTGGCGTCGATCTCGGCAGGCGGGGGAGGGGAGGCCGAGAAGGCGACCCAGAAGCGAACGACCGCGATCGTGGGCTCGAGGTCGTACTGCTCAAAGCACAGCCATTGCAGGACCTTCGCGCGCTCGAAGCGGTCTTCGGGCACCAGCGGCGTGCCCTCGGCGAAATACCACGTAATCGCGTGCGATTCGGCCAGCGCGCGTCCGTCGTCGAGGATCAGCGTCGGCACGCGGAGCGCCGGATTCAGCTCGCTGAGGATCTCCGGGCGGTTCGAGCGGTCCACGACGCTCAGCTCGCGGCGCTCGTAGCGCAGCCCCAGGTGCGCGAACACCAGCCGCACCTTGTAGCAGTTACCCGAGACGCTCGAGTCGTAGAGCAGCATCGCCCGCCGCCTCAACCGCGTGCGCCGCGGCACACGCTGCGGGTGTGCTCGAGTCCTGACACGAGCGCAGAGTAGCGCCCGCCGGCGCAAACGGCGATGATTGCGCGATGGCAAGCGGGAGTGAGGTGGGCGCCGTCGATCTACCGCTTCGCGGCGGCTGCCTGTGCGGCGCCGTTCGCTTCGAGCTCGACGAGCGTCCGACGCACGCCGGCTACTGCCACTGCACGCGCTGCCAGCGCCGCACCGGCACCGCAGCCTCGGCCCAGGCGCGGATCGACGGCCGCAACCTTCGCCTGACCGCGGGCGCGGAGTCGCTGGGTGCGTGGAGGCACCCCGACGGAGGTTTCGAGAAGTGCTTCTGCACCCGATGCGGGGCGCACCTCTTCAGCCGCAATCCAGAGGACTCGACGCAGATGTCGGTTCGCATGGCGGCGTTTGACTCCGATCCGGGCGTGCGCCCGAGCTGGCGAGCCTACCTAGCCTACGCCGCGTCCTGGGAGCCGATTCCCGACGACGGCCTCGAGCGCCATCAGGAGGGCCGCCCGCGCTAGGGCCGCTCCGTTGGGGTATCGCGGATCCGTCGGCGCGCGCCCGGTCCACGACGCCCCGGGACGAACGATCCCCACCGGCGCGGACCCGAAGATGCCTCCGAGCGGATCACCACGGCGACGGCCAGCACGATGATCGCGCCGCCGGCCAGGGTGATCGCCGTGATCGGCTCGCCGAGCACGATCCCCCCGAGCGCGACAGCGACGATCGGGTTCACGTAGGCGTAGGTCGAGACCTGGGAGATCGGCGCGTGCTGGAGCAGCCAGACGTAGGCCGTGAAGGCGAGGATCGAGCCAAACAGCGCAAGGTAGGCAACCGCCACCAGCGAGTCGGCGGAGGCGTGCTCGGTCAGCGCCCGCCAGTGCTCGCCGCTCAGCGGGCTGAGCGCAACCAGCACGGCGCCGCCGATCAGCATCTCGATTGCCGTGCCGGCGCTTGCGTCGGCCGGCATCGGGAGACGACCCGACAGCCACGATCCCAGCGCCCAGCACGCCGCGGCGCCGACGACGAGCAGCATGTGCCCGACGCTGACGCCCTGTTGCGCTCCGCCGCGGAGCACCAGCAGGCCGACGCCGACGAAGCCGATCGCCAGTCCGCCGAGCGTCGCGCGTCGCGGGCGGTCCCCGGCGAGCAGGCGGATGACGAGGATCCACAGCGGCACCGACGCGACGAGCAGCGCCGCGAGGCCCGACGGCACGTGGCGCTCCGCATAGGTGACGCCGCCGTTGCCGGCCACCAGCAGGAGCATGCTGACCGCCACCAGCGATGCCAGCTCGCGCGGGGCGACGCGCGGCAGGCGGCGGCGCCAGGCTGTGAGCGCCAAGAGCAGCAGCGCGCCGGCGGCCACGTAGCGCACCCCGGCGCCAAGGAACGGCGGGATCGTGCGGTCCATCACGCGGATTCCGAGGTAGGTGGACCCCCAGGCCACGTAGACGATGGCGAGTGCGATCCACACTGCCCGCGCGGGAGTCCGCCCGCCCCCTGCGGCCGCGACGACGCTCTCGCCGTTGGACGCGACGCTCGGCCGGCTCACCGGGGCGGCGTCGCCCGGTCCGCCGGCGCGCAGACGCTCACGATGCTCAACTCCTCGCCGTGGACCACCGGGCCGAGTGTATCGGGAGCTTCTGG
>PMKB01000229.1 GCA_003157595.1 Solirubrobacterales bacterium | reverse complement strand
GGCGCCGGCAAGTCGACCCTGCTGCGTCACGCGGCGGGGCTCGCCGAGCCCACACGCGGGCGCATCGAGCGCGCCGGACGCGTCGCCCTGCTCCTGCAGAACCCCGGCGACTACTTCATCCACGACCGCGTCGGCGACGAGCTCGACGCCGATGCGCTCGAACGAGCCGGGCTCGGATCGCTCGCCGACCGCCACCCGCGCGACTGTTCCGGCGGTGAGCGTCAGCGGCTCGCGCTGGCGATCGTCACCGGCGGCGAGCCGGCGCCGGCCGTGCTCTGCCTGGACGAGCCGACACGCGGGATGGACCGCGCGGCGAAGGCGACCCTCGCCGGCCAGCTCGTCGGCTTCTCGGCGCGCGGGGTCGCGGTGCTCGTCGCCACGCACGACCCCGAATTCGCCGCCGGCTTCGCAACCCGCGCGGTTCTGCTCGCCGAGGGACGCGTCCTCGCCGACTCGAGCCCCGCCGATCTGCTGTCGGGCGGCTGGTACTTCGCCACCGAGACGGCGCGGATCCTCAGCGGGTACAGGGGGATCCTGACGCCGGCACAGGCGCTCGCCGATCTGGGCGCCGTTCCCGCGGCGATCGGGTCGCACCGTTGAGCTGGCCGCTCGCCTCATTCCTGATCCTCGCGCTGGCGCTCGCGGGCGGCTTCGCGTGGTATGAGCACTCGCGCCCGTCGTCGCGCACGGTCGCGATCGTCGCCTCGCTCGCCGCGCTCGCGACGCTCGGGCGGATCGCGTTCGCGCCGCTGCCGAGCGTCAAGCCGACGACCGACATCGTCCTGATTGCGGGCTTCGTGCTCGGCGGCCCGCCCGGCTTCGCGGTTGGCGCCGTGGCGGCGATCGCCTCCAACATCGTCTTCGGACAGGGACCCTGGACGCCGTGGCAGATGCTCGCCTGGGGGATGGTCGGGCTGCTCGGAGCCGGCCTTCGGCGCCGTCGCGCGCGCCCGATCCCGCGGCTCGTGATGGCGCTGATCTGCGCCGCCGCCGGTTTCGCCTACGGCCTCGTGCTCAACTTCTACACCTTCGTCACCTTCACCGGCCAGCACTCGCTCGCTCAGTTCCTCGTGATCGAGGGGGCGGCGTTCAGCTTCGACTTGGCGCATGCCGTGGGCAACTTCGTCTTCTTTCTCGCCTTTGGACCGGCGCTCGTACGCGCACTCCAGCGCTTCCGCCTGCGCATGGACGTGCAATGGGGGCTCGCAGCAGGCGCTTCGCTGTTACTCGCATTCGTCTGCGTGGGCGCGGCCGGCGTGGTCGCGCCCACGCCGACCACGGCGCAGGCTGCGACACCGCCGAGCGCGCGGGCCGTCGCCTACCTCGCGCGCGTCCAGAACGCCGACGGCGGGTTCGGCCTCGGCCCCGGCCAGCCCTCGTCGCAGCTGGCCAGCGCCTGGGTGGTGATCGGGCTGGCCGCGGCCGGTCAGCAGCCTTCGGCGATCAACCGGGACGGACACACGGCTGTCAGCTGGATCCGCGCGCACCTCGGCCAGCTGGCCGGCGCGGGCGATCTGGAGCGAACGATTCTCGCGCTGGCGGCGGCTCGCGCCCCGCTCGGGTCGCTCCTCGCCAGGCTGCGCGCCGATCAGCGCGTCGACGGCTCGGTCGGCGAGCAGTCGAACCTGACGGCGTTCGCGATCCTCGCGCTGCGCGCGGCGCACGCCGGCGGCGTCCGCACAGCCGCGGCCTGGCTGGCGCACGCGCAGAACCGCGACGGCGGCTTCAGCTTCGGCGTGCGGGGCGATCCAAGCGATGTCGACGACACCGCGGCCGCGCTCGAGGCGCTGAGCGCCGCCTCGGCCCCGGCGGAGGTCCTGGCGCGGGGGCGGGCGTTCCTGCTGGCGAGCGAGAACCGTGACGGCGGCTTCCCGCAGGAGCCGGGCGGGGCCTCGAACGCACAATCGAGCGCCTGGGCGGTCCAGGCGCTCGTTGCCGTGCGAGCGCCGCCACAGCGGCCGCTCGCCTACCTGCGCGCGCGGCTGACCAGCTCCGGCGCCGTCCGCTACGCGGCCGGCGTCACGCTGACGCCGGTGTGGGTCACGGCCGAGGCGCTCGCGGCGTTCGCGCGCGAGCCGCTGCCGATCGGCGCCGTCGCGTAGTCCACTCAGCGGACTGTTTCGCCCTACGCACTTTGCCGCAGCGAAGCTCGGGGCTTGCCACTGAGGGTCCGCCCGTCGCGATCGCATATGGTTGGGGGCAGATGCTCATCGGGGTGCCCACGGAAACGGCTGATGGCGAATCCCGTGTGGCTCTCGTGCCGGACGTGGTGCGCAAGCTGGTTGCACGCGGCGCCGAGGTGATCGTGCAGTCCGGTGCGGGTCGCGCGGCGAGCTTCCCGGACGCGCTCTATGCCACCGCGGGCGCGAAGATCAGCTCGGATCCGGCAGCGGTGTGGAGCGCCCCGCTGGTCGTGAAGGTCGCAGCGCCCAGCGACGCCGAGGCCTCGAAGCTCGGCCCGGGCGCCGTGATCATCGGCTTCCTGAACCCGCTCGGCAGTCCCCGGGCGACGCGTGCGCTGGCCGGCGCCGGCGTAACGGCATTCGCGATGGAGTCGATCCCGCGAATCTCGCGCGCGCAGGGCATGGATGCGCTGTCCTCGCAGTCAAACGTCGCCGGCTATCGCGCTGCGCTGCTCGGAGCCGGGTACAGCGGGCGCTTCTTTCCGATGCTGATGACAGCGGCGGGCACGATCCCGCCGGCCAAGGTGCTGGTGCTCGGAGTCGGCGTCGCCGGACTGCAGGCGCTCGCCACAGCACGGCGGCTCGGTGCGCAGACTACGGGCTACGACGTGCGCCCGGAGGTCGCCGAGCAGGTCAGCTCACTCGGCGCGAAATGGCTTGATCTGGGGATCGAGGCGGCCGGCGAGGGCGGCTACGCCCGCGCGCTGACGCCCGAGGAGCGGGCCGCGCAGCAGCAGGCGCTGACGGACGCGATCAAGGGCTTCGATGTCGTCATCACGACCGCGCTGGTGCCGGGACGCCCGGCGCCCAAGCTCGTCACCGCCGAGGCGGTCGAGGGGATGAAGCCCGGCAGCGTGATCGTCGATCTGGCCGGCGAGGCCGGCGGCAACTGCGAGCTGACCACACCTGGCGAGGAGACGGTCGAACACGACGTCACGATCATCTCGCCGCTGAATCTCGCGGCCGAGATGCCTGAGCACGCCTCGCAGCTCTACGCGCGCAACATCCAGGCGCTGCTGGAGCTGTTCCTCGATGAGCACGGCGAGCTGGCGCTCGACTTCGATGACGAGATCGTGGCCGGCTCCTGCATCGTGCGCGACGGCGTGATCGTCAACGAGGCCGCTCGCGCGGTCGTGGAGGCAGCCGCCTGATGCTGGTCACCAATCTCACGATCCTCGTGCTCGCCGGCTTCATCGGCTTCGCCGTGATCTCGAAGATCCCCAACACGCTGCATACCCCGCTGATGAGCGGGACCAACGCGATCCACGGGATCGTGCTGCTGGGCGGGCTGCTCGTGATCGGCCTTGCCGGCAACAGCGCGTTCAACAAGGTGATCCTGGTGATCGCGATCGCCTTCGGCACGATCAACATCGTCGGCGGCTTCCTCGTGACCGACCGGATGCTCGAGATGTTCAAGCGCAAGCCCACCTCTGCGCGCAAGGACGGCGAGCAGAAGTGATCCTCGCCACGAGCTTCTTCCACAACACCAACTTCCTTCGCGTCCTCTACATCGTCGCGTTCGCGCTGTTCATCTACGGCCTGATGGGACTGACCGGCCCGCGCACCGCGGTTCGCGGCAATCGGATCGCCGCGGTCGGCATGGCGATCGCGGTGATTGCGACGCTGTTGCAGCCGCACGAGGGCAACTGGCTCCTGATCATCCTCGGCGTCGCGATCGGCACGGCGGTCGGCATTCCGGCGGCGCGCAGGGTGCGGATGACGGCGATGCCGCAGATGGTCGCGCTGTTCAACGGCGTCGGCGG
>PMKB01000316.1 GCA_003157595.1 Solirubrobacterales bacterium | reverse complement strand
GTCGGCGTCGAAGGCGTGGCGCATGCCCAGCGTGTAGGCGGTCACCCCTGTCCCGATCGCGAACGCGCCCGCGCCCCCGAGGCGATAGTGGTGGGGCACGACGAGCGCGAACAGCAGGAAGAAGCCGACCGCGTGCAGACCGAGCACGACCGCCGCCATCAACGCGACGGTCCGCCACTGTCCGCGGTCAAGCGAGAGTGCGACCCGGCGCCGGCGAGAAACGCCGCCGCCGCACAGACTCTTCGCTTCCATCTTGCCTCTTTCTTTTTGGGGCCCGACTGCCGTCGGGATCGTCCCGCGCCGCGGCCAGGGCCCGGCGCCCATCATTGCAAGCCGCCCGCGGTGGCGCTGGCGACCGGGCGCCTCAGGGCTCAGCGCTCGTCGGTCTTGAAGTCGACGAGCGCGTGGGTGCCGTCGCAGAACGGCTTGTTCGCGGACTCGCCGCAGCGACACAGCGCCACGCGCGTGCCGGTCCAGGTCGGAAGGCCGTGGCCGCTGATCAGCGTCAGGTTGCCCTCGACGAGCAGCGGGCCGTTGCGCTGCGGGCGGACCCGCAGCGGACCGCCCTGCGCCTCGAGCGCCTCGCCGGCGTTGCCGATCGGCCCGCGGTCGCGGAACTCGGCGCTCTCGTGGCTGTTGTCGCAGAAGGGCTTGTTGGCCGAGAGCCCGCAGCGGCAGAGCGCCGCCCGCGTGCGCAGGCCTGGGGAGTCCTGCGGCGCTCCCTCGATCTCCAGCTCGCCGCGCGCGTAGAGCGGGCCGTTGTTGGCGACGACGATCGAGTTGGCGGCCGGCGGCGTCTCGGGCGGCCCGCCGTCAGCTCGGCTGTAGCTGAGCGCGCCGGTCGGGCAGCGCTCGATGACCGTGGCGACCATGTCGGCTTCGGCGCTGTCCGGTTCGCACCAGGGCTCGCGGCCGCTCTCGAACAGCGTGCCGCGGGCGCGCGTGCACTCGCCGACGTGGATGCACAACCGGCCGTCCCAGACCACGCCGGTCGCGCGGCCCGGGTAGCTGTACTGCTTGGACTCATCCGTCATCCGGCGCTCCCGTGCTCGTTGGCCCGCTGTTCGCTCACGGCGCTAGCGTAACGCGCCGCGCAGCGCGGCCCGCGCGGCGTGGAAACCGCACATCCCGTGGACGCCGCCGCCGGGGGGCGTCGAGGACGAGCAGAGCAGCAGCCTGCGGTTGGGCGTCGCATAGGGGTTTGCGCGCAGCGTCGGGCGCGCGAGCACCTGCCGCAGGCTGGCGAGACCACCGTTGATGTCGCCGCCGACGTAGTTGGGGTTCTCGGCCTCGAGCTCCGCCGGCCCGCGCGTCGCGCGCGCGAGCACGAGGCTGGCGAAGCCGGGGGCGAAGCGCTCGATCTGGCGCTCGATCGCCTCGGTCATGTCGACGCTCGAGCCGTTCGGAACGTGGCAGTAGGCCCACAGCGTGTGCGATCCGGCAGGCGCGCGCGTGGAGTCGATCAGCGACTGCTGCGCGGCCAGGACGTAAGGCGCAGCTGCCGTCTTGCCGCGCGCGACCGCCCGCTCGGACGCCACGATCTCCTCCAGCCGGCCCGCGAGGTGAACGGTGCCGGCGGCGCGCGCGGCGGGCGCCGACCAGGGGACGGCGGTCGACAGCGCGTAGTCGACCTTGAAGACGCCAGGACCGTAGCGGTAGCGCGCCAGCGCGCTGCGGTAGCGCGCCGGCAGCGCCTCGCCGCAGATCGCGAGCAGCTGGCGCGGGGTGACGTCGAACAGCACGGCGCGCGACGGTGGCAGCTCCTCGAGTGAGCCGATCGGCCGACCGACCTCGACGGTCGCGCCGAGCGACTCGAGATAGGCGCGCATCGCCGCGGCGATCTGCTCGGACCCGCCGCGGGCGACCGGCCAGCCGCAGGCATGCCCGAGCGCCAGCAGCACGAGCGCGAATGCCGTCGTGCCCGGCGCGCGCAGCGGGCGCATGGCGTGGGCTGCCATGCCGCCCAGCAGCGCCCTGGCCGCAGGCGTGCGAAAGACGGTGCGCGCGCACAGCTCCGCCGGGGCCGCGCCGAGCGCGCCGAAACGCGCCGCCAGCAGCGGCGAGTGCGGCGGTCGGGTCTGCGGCGCGAGGACGAACTCGGCGAGCCGGTCCCACTCCGCGGCGAAGGTGCCGACCAGCGCGCGGTAGGCGCGAGCGTCGGCGCCCAGCCCCTCGGCGGTCTCCTCCAGCGATCGCTGTAGAACGACAGCCGTACCGTCGTCGAGCGGGTGGGCCGCCTGCACCGGCGGCTCGAGCAGCTGGAGGCCATGGTCGCCGAGCGGCAGGGTGCGCAGGAAGGGCGATCCGAGCGCGAGCGGATGCACCGCCGAGCAGATGTCGTGGCGGAACCCGGGGAGCGTCAGCTCGGCGGTCCGCGTGCCCCCGCCGACGCGGTCGGAGCCCTCGATCAGATGGACGGAGCGACCGTTGCGCGCGAGCTCGATCGCGGCGGCGAGCCCGTTGGGCCCGGCGCCGACGACGACGGCATCGACCAACGCCCTCTAAGCCCTCGGTCCGCGCCGAGGCGGCCACGGCGGCATGCGAAAGGGTGCGCTCGGCATCTGAACCACGGAGCCTATCGGGGCGTTCGAGGCGGGCGGACGTTCACAGCGGCGTCGTGTAGGCGCCCGTGAGCCCGCCGTCGATCAGGAACGTCGTCGCGTTGACGTAGGTCGACTCGTCGCTGGCCAGGAACAGCACGCCGCTCGCGATCTCATCGGCCCGGGCGAAGCGCCCGACCGGCAGGTGCACCATCCGCCGGGCTGCCCGCTCGGGATCCTTGGCGAACAGCTCCTGCAACAGCGGCGTGTCGACCGGTCCGGGGCACAGCGCGTTGACGCGCACACCCTGGCGGGCGAACTCGACGCCCAGCTCGCGTGATAGCGCCAGCACGCCGCCCTTCGACGCGGTGTATGAGATCTGCGAGGTCGCCGCGCCCATCACGGCGACGAACGAGGCGGTGTTGATCACCGAGCCGCCGGAGGGATCGTTGGCCAGCAGGTAGGGGATCCCGTGCTTGCAGCAGAAGAACACGCTCTTGAGGTTGACGTCCTGCACCCGCTGCCAGGTCTCGAAGCTGGTGTCGAGCACCGAGGCGTCGTCGGTCGGCGAGATCCCGGCGTTGTTGAACAGCACGTCGATCCGCCCAAACTGCTCGCGCGTGCGCGCGTACATGTCGATCACCTGCTGCTCGTCGGTGACGTCGACCTCGAGCGACAGCTCGCCGGGCGAGCCGGCCAGCACGTCGGCGCCGACGACCGTGGCGCCCTCGCGCGCGAACAGCTCAGCCGTAACCGCGCCGATCCCGCCGCGCGCGCCGGTGATCACGCAAACCTTCCCCTGGAGCCTCATGACGTCGAGTAGAAGATCGTCTTGACCTCGGTGTAGGCGTCGAGCGCGTGAGGACCCAGCTCGCGCCCGTAGCCGGACTGCTTGAAGCCCCCGAACGGTGTCGTGACGCGGACCGAGCTGTTGGAGTTGATCGAGATGTTGCCCGTCTCGATCGCCCGCGCGACGCGCAGCGCACGCGCCCCGTCGCGGGTCCAGATCGAGCCCGAGAGCCCGTAGATGGTGTCGTTTGCCAGCGCCACTGCATCCTCCTCGTCGCGGAACGGAATTACGGCCACGATCGGCCCGAAGACCTCATCGCGCAGCACGCGCGCATCGCGCGTCTGTGGCGCGAGGATCGTCGGAGCAAACCAGAAGCCGGGCCCCTCGGGCGCGCTGCCGCGGCACACGACGGGATCGCCGTCGTCGAGGAAGGACGCTACGGCGTCGCGCTGGCCGGCCGAGATCAGCGGGCCCATCTCGGTCGCCGGGTCGAGCGGATCGCCGACGCGGATCGCGCGCACGTGCTCCTCGAACAGCGCCGTGAAGCGGTCGAACGCCGATGCCTCGACGAGCACGCGCGAACGCGCGCAGCAGTCCTGGCCCGCGTTGTCGAACACCGCCCAGGGAGCGGCCGCGGCCGCGGCCTCGAGGTCCGCGTCGGCGAAGATCACATTGGCCGACTTCCCGCCCAGCTCAAGCGTCACGCGCTTGATCGTCGCGGCCGCCGCCGCAGCGATCGTACGACCCACCTCGGTCGAGCCGGTGAAGGCGATCTTGGCGACGTCGGGGTGCTCGACCAGGCGCTGGCCGCACGTGCGGCCCGGCCCCACGACGACGTTGATGACGCCTTCGGGGATGCCCGCCTCGGTCGCCAGCTCGGCGAAGCGCAGCGCGCTGAGCGGCGTCAGCTCGGCCGGCTTGAGCACCACCGTGTTGCCGGCGGCCAGCGCCGGCCCGAGCTTCCAGGCCGAGATGTTCAGGGGGAAGTTCCACGGCACGATCAGCCCGACGACGCCGAGCGGCTCGCGCACCGTGAAGGCCTGGCCGCCGGCGACCGGGATCGTGTCGCCGAGCAGCCGCTCGGGGGCGCCCGCGTAGTAGCGGATCGTGTCGACGACCATCGCCATCTCCCCGCGCGCCGAGCCGATCGGCTTGCCGGCGTTGCGCGCCTCCAGCAGCGCCAGCTCCTCGAGATGGTCCTCGAGCGTGTCGGCGAGCGCACGCAGCAGCTTCGCCCGCGCCCCCGGCGCGAGGGCGCGCCACGCGGGCAGGGCCCTCCGCGCGCGGGCGACAGCCTCGTCGACCTCGGCCGCCCCCGCGCGGGGAACCTCAGCGAGCACGCCCTCCGTGGCGGGCTCGACGATTTTCAGCAGATCAGGCAACCGCCTGCGCGGCAGGCGGCACAGCGCCTCCATCGGTCGGCACGTCGTCGATCGTGCGGATCGGGCCCTTGAACGTCTTGTGGGCCCAGCCGAAGTACCAGATCGTCACCGCGAGCATGACACCGACCACGACAACCGGCGCGTAGTTGACGTAGTTCAGCGTGAACCCGGTGTTGCCGGGCACGCCGAGCGGCGAGTACGGCAGGCAGAAGATGATCACGCAGAGGCTGACCCACACCACCGCGATCATGTTCACCCACTTGTACTTGTTGCCGAGGCTCCAGGGGCCGGGCTCGAACCTGCTGCCGGCCCGCCAGCGCAGAAAGACGGGGATCGTGTAGGCGATGTAGAGGCCAATCACCGAGATCGACGTGACCGCGAGGAACGCCACCGGCGTGCCCGCGCTGTTCGGGAAGTAGGCCGGAACCGTGATGATGAACGCGAAGACCGCGATGAAGAGCGCGGCCCAGGTCGGCGTCTTGTTCGCGCCGAGGCGCCGCCAGAGGTTGTGACCGGGGACCGCGCCGTCGCGGGAGAACGCGAACGTCATCCGCGAGCCGCTCGTCATGCAGGCGATGCCGCAGAACAGCTGCCCGACCACCGAGATGAAGATCACGGCCTTGGCGCCGGCCGAACTGAGTGCGGCCGTGAGGATCGGCAGCACCGTCGAGAATCCGTTCTCAGCCTTCGCTCCCGTCTTGTTCGCGGCGAACACCAGCGCCAGCAGCACGATGTAGCCGACCACGGCCGAGTAGAAGACCGAGCGCCAGACGCCCTTCGCCGCCGACTGGGCGGCGCCGTGGGTCTCCTCCGACACGTGCGCCGAGGCGTCATAGCCGGTGATCGTGTACATCGTCAGCAGAAAGCCGAGCGGCAGCACGTAGAACCAGTACATGTGCCCGCCGAAGCCGGAGTTGTTGATCCGGTGGCCGAACACGTAGGAGAAGCTCGCGTGATGGCTCGGGACGACGATCAGGATCACGACGATCACCGCGACACCGACGACGTTCCACCACACCGAGATGCCGTTGAACAGCGTGAGCAGACGGTTCCAGAACACGTTGACCAGCAACCCGAACAGGATGATCAGCACGAACAGCGCCATCACCACGTGCGCGTTGTACTTCACGTCGGTCGAGGTGAAGTTGAAGATGAAGTTCACGCTGAACAGGCTGAGCAGGTACTGGATGAACTGCGCGCAGACATAGTCCACCGAAGCGACGACCGCAACGAGCCCGATCAGGTTGAACCAACCGGTGAACCAGCCCCACCCAGCGCCCCCGAGCTTCGAGGCCCAGTAGTAGATTCCGCCGGCCGTCGGCATCGCCGAGGCGAGTTCCGACATCGAGAACGCGACGGTCAGGATCAGGATGCTGATCACCGGCCAGCCGATCGAGATCGCCACCGGCCCGCCGTTGTTGAAGGCCTGGCCAAAGGTCGTGAAGCAGCCGGCGAGAACGCAGATGATCGAGAACGAGATCGCGAAGTTGGAGAAGCTGCTCCAGCCGCGATTCAGTTCCTGCTTGTAGCCCAGCTCGGCCAGGCGTTGCTCGTCTGCGCCAAGGGTCTCCGGTGTCGCCATTGCACTCTCCCCTCGAAGGAAATGGTGTGGTGGTCCGTCCTTAGCCGCGGTACTGTAGGGACCCAAGGGGATCGAAGTCAAGTCCGCGATGGTAGTAATCCGCCGAGGATGTGCGTCGTGCCCTCGACGTGCTCGCTCATGATGCGCGCGGCGCGCGCCCCGTCGTGTGTTCGGAGCGCTCGAACGAGCCGCTGGTGCTGCTCGTTTGAGGCCCGAAGCACCGCGGCCGGATGCGAGATGTGCGCGATCAGGTCGGTCATTTCCCCCTGCGTCGCGGTCATCGCCGCGACCAGGCGCGAGCTGCCCGTGCTCTCCGCCAGCGCGACGTGGAAGCGCACGTCGGCAAGGCGGTAGTTGGGGTATTCGCCGACCTGGCGCTCCATCTCACCGACCAGCCCGGCGAGCGCGTTCAGCACCGCGCCGTCCGCGCGCTGGGCGGCGAGCACCGCCACGCCGACCTCGAGCGCCATGCGCGAGTCGCAGACCTCCTGCCACTGGGCGAGCAGCTCCTCCGACGGCAGCTCGCTCGGCGGCTGCGGGTCGGCGACGAACGTTCCGCCACGGCGGCCGCGGGTCGCCTGCAGGTGTCCGGTCTGGCCGAGCGCCAGCAGCGCCTGGCGCAGTGTGGAGCGCGCTATGCCGAGCTTGCGGCACAGCTCGCGCTCGGCCGGCAGCTGTGTGCCCGGCGCGAGCAGTCCGAGCTTGATCGCCGTCCCGAGCCGCTCGACGGTCTCCTCGAAGGCGGTCTGGGAGCGGACCGGCGCGAAGACAGCGTCCTCGCTGACCGGCGGCGCGACGCTCACAACCGCTCGAAGCCCCGGTAGCGCTCCCAGTCGGTGACCGCGCTGCCGAACGCTGCCAGCTCGACGTCGGCTGCGTTGACGTAGTGCGCGACGACCTCTGCGCCGAAGGCCTCGCGCGCTATCTGGGAGTTCGCGAAGAGCTCGCGTGCGGCCGGCAGCGAGGTCGGCAGCCGAGGCAGCTCCGGCGCGCTGTAGGCGTCGCCCTCGAACACCGGCCCCAGCTGCAGCCCCTGATCGACGCCGTGCAGGCCGGCGGCAATCAGGGCCGAGAGCGCCATGTACGGATTCAGGTCCGCTCCGCCGGCGCGGTTCTCGAAGCGCAGCCCCGGGCCGTGCCCGACGACGCGCAGCGCGCAGGTGCGGTTGTCGTGCCCCCAGGCGACCGCCGTCGGGGCGAACGAGCCCGCGGCGTAGCGCTTGTAGGAGTTGACGTTCGGCGCGAGCAGCAGCGTCAGCTCGCGCAACGCAGCGAGCTGCCCGGCGAGGAAGCAGTCGAAGGTCGCCTGCTCACGCGCGAACAGCGGGCCGTCGGCGTCGGTGAGCGAGAAGTGGATGTGGCACGAGTTGCCCTCGCGCTGGTCGAACTTCGCCATGTAGGTGATCGCCATCCCCATCTCAGCGGCGATCTCCTTGGCGCCGTTCTTGTAGATCACGTGGCGGTCGGCCGTGGCGAGCGCGTCGGCGTAGCGGAAGTTGATCTCGTGCTGGCCGAAGTTGCACTCGCCCTTGGAGTCCTCGACCGGCATGCCGGCGCCCTCCATGCCGTTGCGGATCCGGCGGATCAGCGGCTCCACGCGCGCGGTGGCGAGCAGCGAGTAGTCGCTGTTGAACAGATTCGCCGGATCGAGCAGGCGGTAGCCCTTGTGGTAGGCCTGCTCGTAGGTGTCGCGGAAGAGCATGAACTCGAGCTCGGTGCCGGCGGCGGCGCCCCAGCCGCGCTCGGCGAGCCGCGCGAGCTGACGGCGCAGCACCTGGCGCGGCGAGGCCACCACATCGGAGCCGTCGTGCCAGACGACGTCGGCGATGCACAGGGCGGTGGCCTGCTGCCACGGCACGAGCCGCAGCGTGTCGAGGTCCGGCCGCATCACGAAGTCGCCGTAGCCGCCGGCCCAGGAAGCCATCGCGAAGCCCTCGACCGGCGTCATGTCGACATCGACCGCGAGCAGGTAGTTGCAGCCCTCGGCGCCGTGCTCGGCGACCTCGTCGACGAAGTGGCGCGCGGTCAGGCGCTTGCCCATCAAGCGCCCCTGCATGTCGGTGATCGCCAACAGGACGGTGTCGATCGTCCCGTTTGCGACCTCCTCCCTCAGCTCGTCGAGCTTCATCGCGGGTAGAAGGTACATCTTCCGGGCCATTTCGCGCAAATCGGATGTATGGTGCCGCCCGCCAACCTTGGCGAACCGGAATCGAGGAGAAGTCCATGGCGCGACCGCGCGAGCTTCCGCAGAGAGCAAGGATCGTGATCATCGGCGGCGGCGTCGGCGGCGCCTCGATCGCCTACCACCTCGCCGCGCTCGGCGAGCGCGACGTCGTCCTGCTCGACCGCGACGAGCTGACCAGCGGCTCGACCTTCCACTCCGCCGGCCTGGTCGGGCAGTTGCGCGGCAGCGTCTCGCTGACGCGGATGATGATGTACAGCGTCGAGCTCTACGCCACGCTCGAGTGCGGCTGGGTGCAGTGCGGCGGCATCCGTCTGGCCTGCACACCCGAGCGCGAGCAGGAGGTGCTGCGCCAGGTCGCGTGGGCAAAGACCTTCGGGCTCCCGCTTGAGCTGCTGAGCCCCGACGAGGCGCAGGAGATGTTCCCGTTGATGGTGACCGACGGCGTGCGCGCCGGCTCCTACCTGGCGACCGACGGCTACCTCGATCCCTCCCAGCTGACCTACGCGCTGGCTGCGGGAGCGCGGGAGGGCGGCGTCCAGATCTTCACCCACACGCGCGTGACCGGCGTCGACGTGGACGGTGGCCGCGTCCGCGGCGTGCAGACCGAATGGGGTCCGATCGAGGCCGAGATCGTCGTCAACGCGGGCGGGATGTTCGCCGCCGAGATCGGCCGCCTGGCGGGCGTCCGCGTGCCGATCATCCCGTTCGCCCACGAGTACCTCGTCACCCAGCCCTTCCGCGAGCGCGCCGCGGGCGAGCATCTGCCCACGCTGCGCGACCCCGATCTGCTGGTCTACTTCCGCGAGGAGGGCGCGGGTCTCGTGATGGGCGGCTACGAACGCCACAGCGCGCCCTGGGCGCTGGACGAGCACTCGCTCGACGCGATCCCGGCGGACTTCAACGGCCGGCTGCTGGAGGAGGACTGGCCGCGCTTCGAGGAGATCACCGCGAACTCGCGCAAGCGCGTGCCGGCGATGGACGAGATCACGGTCACGAAGCTGATCAACGGGCCGGAGGCCTTCACGCCGGACAACGAGTTCTGCCTCGGCGAAAGCGAGGTGCGTGGGTTCTTCGTCGCCGCCGGGTTCTGCGCCCACGGCCTCGCCGGCGCCGGCGGGATCGGCAAGGTGATGGCCGAGTGGATCGTCGGCGGGGAGCCGACGATCGACCTCTGGCACATGGACATCCGCCGCTTCGGGCCCCACTACCGCTCGCCGGCCTACACGCTCAAGCGCACGCGCGAGGTCTATGAGACCTACTACGACATCCGCTACCCCGGCCACGAGCGCGAGGCCGGCCGGCCGCTGCGCGTCTCGAGTGCCTACGAATGGCACCGCGACCACGGCGCCTCCTTCGGCGAGAAGTCCGGCTGGGAGCGGGTCAACTGGTATGAGTCAAACGCCGCCGCGGGCGATGAGTCGCTGCGCCCCAACGGCTGGGCGGGGATGCTGTGGTCACCGGCGATCGGCGCCGAGCACCGCGCGACACGCGAGAGCGCCGGCCTGTTCGACGAGTCCTCGTTCTCCAAGTTCGAGGTCGCCGGCCCGGGCGCCGCGGAGCTGCTCGAGCACCTCTGCGACAACCGCGTCGCGCGCCAGGTCGGCCAGATCACCTACACCCAGATGCTCAACCGCCGCGGCGGGATCGAGTGCGACTTCACCGTCGCGCGTCTGGCGGAGGACCGCTTCGGGATCGTCACCGGGACGGCCTTCGGCAACCACGACGCGAGCTGGATCCGCAGCCACCTGCCGCAGGGCGGCTCGGTCAGCGTCACCGACGTGACCGCGCGCTGGGCCTGCTTCGGTCTGTGGGGCCCGCGCGCACGCGACATCCTCGCGCCGCTGACGCCCGACCCGCTCGACTTCGGCTACATGCGCCTGCGCGAGATCACCGTCGGCGATGTGCCGGTGCGCGCGCTGCGCGTGACCTTCGTCGGCGAGTTCGGCTGGGAGCTGTACTGCCCCACCGAGTACGGCACCGGGCTGTGGAAGACGCTGTTCGAGGCCGGACGCCCGCACGGCCTGCTCGCCGGCGGCTACCGCGCGATCGACTCACTGCGGCTCGAGAAGGGCTACCGCGTCTGGGCCGCCGACATCACGCCCGACGAAACGCCGCTGGAGGCCGGGCTCGACTTCTGCGTGCGCACCGACAAGCAGTTCATCGGCTCGGACGCACTGGTCGAGCCGGTTGCGCGACTGCGTGCGATCACGCTCGAGGACGCGCGCGCGGTCGCGCTCGGCAACGAGCCGGTGCGCGTCGGCGGCGAGATCGTCGGGCGGGTCACGAGCGGCGGCTACGGCTACACCGTGGAGCGCTCGATCGCCTACGCCTACCTGCCCGCGCAGCTCGCCGAGGGCACAGCGGTCGAGATCGACATCTTCGGCGAGTGGGTGCCGGGCGCCGTCGCGGCTGAGCCGCTGTTCGATCCGGCCGGAGCACGGATCCGCGGGTGACCGCCACCGTGATGCTCGCGAGCGCCGCCGGCGCCCTCGCGCTCGTCATCGTGGTCTGGCTCGCGAGCGTGCGGCTGCGCGACGCCTCGATCATCGACAGCTTCTGGGGCGTCGGCTTCATCATCATCGCCTGGATCTGTGCAGCCGTCGGCCACGGCGCGCGCGACCGCCGGCTGGCGCTCGCGATCCTCGTGACGCTCTGGGGCGCCCGGCTCGCGCTTCACATCGCCCGGCGCAACCACGGCAAGGGTGAGGACCCTCGCTACGTCGCGATGCGCAAACGCGACGGCGAGCGCTTCTGGCTGACGAGCCTCTACCGCGTGTTCCTGATCCAGGCCGCAACGATGTGGGTGATCTCGCTGCCGCTGCAGGCCGCCGGCTCGCTCGGCGCGCACCGCGGCCTCGGCGCGCTCGACGTGATCGGCGCCGCCGTCTGGCTCGTCGGCTTCGGCTTCGAGGCGATCGGCGACCTCCAGCTCGACCGCTTCAAGGCGGATCCCGACAGCGCCGGCAAGGTGATGGACCGCGGCCTGTGGCGCTACACGCGCCATCCGAACTACTTCGGCGACGCCACGGCATGGTGGGGGCTCGGCCTGATCGGTCTCGGTGCCGGCCTCGGCGCCGCCTGGGGGCTCGTCGGCTCGGCGTTCGACACGCTGATCCTCACCCGCGTATCGGGCAAGCCGGTCCTCGAACGCGACATCGAGACCCGCCGCCCCGGCTACCGCGACTACGTCGAGCACACCAGCGGCTTCTTTCCACTGCCACCGCGGCGACGCTAGGCGCAGGCCGGCCGGCTGCGGCGCGCGGGCGCTCCGAAATCCCCTGGCGGAACCCCTGCATAGCTTAATAAATGCTTATTGCGCGCTTAGCGGCCCCAACGCCGGCCGAGCCGATAATCAATCCATGGACGAGAGCGCACAGCCAGGCCGCCGGGGGTCGATTTTGCGCGTGCTCGCCGCGGCGCTCGCCGGCGCGATCGGCGCGTTCGGCGTTCCCGCCGGCGTCCACACCGTGCAGCAGACGGCGCCGGGAGCCGCGAGCACAACGCTCGCCGCAAGCTCTGACGCCAAGCCGGATTGATTTACCGGGCCTGCGCGCGCCTCGCGCTACCATTGCCGCCCCCGCCCTCTTAGCTCAGCTGGTAGAGCACTTCCATGGTAAGGAAGGGGTCAACGGTTCGAGTCCGTTAGAGGGCTTTACACGAAGAGCCTGCAAAGCAGTAGATGTTTGTGGCCGCCTGGATTTGCTGTGTTCTCGTGTCCCACTGTGTCTGGACACCGTATGGGCACCGACTTGCATCGCGTCGGACGTACGCTGCCCCTTTTTGAGGCCATGGCCAGCCAGTCCCCGCGGCCTACGCGACGACGTTGTGAGGGAGCGTCACCGATGAGGACTTCCGTGGTCGGGCTCGCCCCGAGCACGAACAGGTGCCTCACCCACGGCATGCTCGCTCCTCCGCCGAGAGCAAGAGCGCGCTCGGCGCCGGCGCGGTGACCCGGTTCTCGTCCAACGCGAGCGCCGGAGTCGCGTGCGACGAGACGACTGGTTTCACGCGCGAGCCCTCGCGTGAGTCGAGCGAGACGGGCTGCCGCTTTGGCCTGCCGAAGCGAGACCGCGCGAGCGCTATGCGACGTCGTGGTCGCCGCCCGAGCCTTTTAGTCGCTGCCGGAGTCTGGGTGCAGGACATCGTCGAGCCACGCGAACGAGCGTGCATGGTAAAGGGCGCGAGCGCCCTGTTCACAGTGGTCGCCTGCACCCTCGGCCGCCGTGAAGTGAACGTATGTCTTCTCGCATGTCATCGCGTCGACCAGTTGCGGTGCCGACGCGCTGATGTCATCACCCTCAGCGTCACAGACCCACGTCGGGCAAGTGATGTTGGCAGCGCGTCCGGCGAGCGTGAATTCGCGCAACGCGTCCACGAAGTCGAGCGGGCCGTCCACTCCGTGGACGAGGAGCCCGCGGCGCAACGCCCATCCCGCAGTGGGTTTGTCTGCGAGGAACCGCAAGAGCTTGGCAACGGCATTCCTCGCCCACGGCCGCCCGCTCGCGAACGGGCGAGCAAGCGGGCCGGGCACGCGCTCAAGGAACGCGGCATAGAGGTCATAGGCGCCGCAGTCGGCGATGCACGCCGCGAGGCGATGTTCGGCACTCGCTGCCCGTGGCGCGAGATGCGCGCCGAGACTCAAGCCGATCAGCGCTACCCGGGAAGGGTCCACGTCGGGTCGCGCGAGGGCGTAGTCAAGCACCGGAGTGATGACGTTCTCCCAATCCGCGCGCATAACAAGTCCCCGCTCGATCAGGGCAGCGCCCTGGCCGGGCCCATCGAACGCCATCACGTTGTAGCCTCGCGCCAAGGCCGCGGCGCCGTTGGCGAGGTACAGCTCTTCGGCCGTACCGTCGTAGCCGCCGGTGAGAACGACCGTCGCTCGCGTCCGTTGCTCAGCGGCGGGGCGCAGGAAATAGCCGGGCAGGGTCGTGTGCTCGAACGGGATCTCGACGATCTCAGCGGCTGGCAGCATCAGCGCAGCAGCACACCGGAACATCTCCGTCTGGCGGGCATACGCCTCGACCAATCGCGGATCGAGCGGAGCACCCATCAGCATCACCCCCGCCGTACGAAAGTAGCTCGAGGCGCGTAGGTACGCGAGGCGGGCCGTCTCGGTGTGCCCCGCGTCAGCTGCTTGCTGCGCGAGCGTGAGCACTCGCTCGGCTGCCGTAGACCACTCGCGGTACCAACGATCGAAATCGGTGCCACGTACGCGCCGCGCCGCGGCGAGGCATTCGCCAACATCCGACCCGCCGTACGGCGACGCCCCGATAGCTCGCAGCAACTGCGCATCGAGCAACTCGTCCTTCAACGCGACCCGGGTCACGACCACCACCTCCGGCAAGGATCAGCGCCCGCAGGCTAGACGAACAGGCCCAACCCCGCGTCCAAACTGCCGGACCCCAGCAGAACTACCTCAAGACCGGCCCCACGGCAGCACGGCATACGCTGCCGCTCCGCCCGGAAGCAGCAGCCGCCCGCGGATCGGGTCGCGTGGCCGCTCGGCGCGAATCGGAGCACTCCGGCGATGCTCGCTTCGCGCGCGATTGCGGGTGTCCGTCCCGGTCGGCCCAGGGTGCTCGTGTTTCGTCCGTTGCGCTAGCTGACGCGCGTCGTTTCGAGACGCTCGTGATCACGCGAGGCTGTCGCACAAAGGGTTTGGCCTGGGCAGGCGTCCCACAAATGGCGCGCAGAGCCCCTGATAATGGGACGCGAGCCTGGATCGAGCGCCTCCTCGGAGTCCGTCTCCCCACCATAGGCGTCTGGGCGGTGTTTACGCGACAGCCTCACGATCGCGGTAGGGACCGCCGTTGCTGGCGGCCCCCCGCGCAGATCCCAGCGTGCGCGTCTAACGCACTGGGCTCTTGCCTTGGGTTTGGCGGCGAAGCGGTCGTCGGGCCAGGGGTGCAGGATGCGCGGTGGTGGTAGCCATCGGGCTTCGAGGCGCGACATCCGTTGCCAGTTGGTCCGGGTGCGCTGGCTGCGGCGCCGGAGCGCCGTGATCCAGTGTCGGAGGAGCTGGTGGCGGAAGGCGCGTAGCGCCTCGCTGTTGTCGGGCACCGCGTAGTAGTTGTAGTGCCCGCGCAGAACGCTGGACAGCCAGCGTCCTTGTTCGGGGATGGGCAGATGCCGCCGTTGCTTGATCTCGCCCTTCAGCGCTCGCAGCTTGGCCCGCATCCGTTTTGAGTCGGTGATCCGCTTCAGCTTGAAACGCCCTTTCTGGGTCTTCGCGCAGATGTGCGTGAAACCCAGGAACTGGAACGTCTCAGGCTTGCCGACTCCTCGCCGCTGGCGATCCAGGGCGGCGTGCCGCCCGAACTCGATCAGCCGCGTCTTCTCGGCATTTAGCTCCAAAGCGAACTCCGCGAGCCTGTCGCGAAGGTCCACCCAGAACCGCTCGGCGTCATCCCGATGCTCGAACCCCACCACCACGTCGTCCGCGAAACGCACGATCACAACGTCGCCGTGCGCGTGGCGGCCTCGCCACTGGTGGGCCCACTGGTCGAAGACGTAGTGCAAGTAGACGTTCCCGAGCAGCGGTGAAACCGCCGCCCCTTGCGGAACGCCCTCCTCGCTCGCCGTCCACGCCCCGTCCTCGATGACCCCCGCGGCCATCCATTTCCGGATCAGCCGCAGGACCCTCCGGTCCGCGATCCGGTGCTCAAGGAACCTCACAAGCCACCGATGGTCAAGGCTGGTGAAGAACTCGCGGAAATCCGCGTCGAGCACCCAATTCACGCGCCTCTTGATAATCCCGAACGCGAGCGCATCCAACGCATCATGCGGTGAACGCCCAGGCCGAAACCCATAAGAGAACCCGACGAAATCCTGCTCGTAGACAGCGTTCAGCACCCAGGCGAGCGCGCGCTGAAGAACCTTGTCCTCAAGCGCCGCGACACCGAGCGGCCGCAGCCGCCCGTCCGCCTTCGGAATGAACACCCTCCGCGACGGCTTCGCCCGGTAGCTCCCGCGATGAACCCGATCATGCAGATCACGAAGGTTCGCTTCGAGATCCTGCCCGTAGTCCACCCACGTCACGCCGTCGACCCCAGCCGCGGCCTTGGGCTTCAACGCCCAATACGCCGCCCGCAGACGGTCAACGTTGACGTGATGCAGGAGCGCCGTGAACCGCGCTTCCCTGTCCGTTGCTGCCGCTCGGCGCACGCGATCCAGCTCGCTTAGCGCGCCCGTTCCGGCTCTGTGTCCGGAGCGCGTTTCGCTGGCCGCGTTCCCCTCGGCCGATCCGCTTCCCTCCACCACCTCCGCCGCCCCGCCCTGGGCGTTGTTCGGCAGCTTCGCAGGTACTACCAGATCGTCTGACTTCCCACGATCGTCCATCACGGGATTACGGCCGAAGCCTTCCCCGCACGACCCGCCCTACCATCACCACAAACGGGTGACCATGGGACCTCCCGGTTCTCGCGCATGGAGAGATCGCACACATGCACAGGTTCTCCGACCACGCGGGGTCCACTGACGGCTCGCGAAAACGCCGCCAGCGATATCGCCTTCCGCCTCTTTCGACGGCGTCGGCACCCCAAACATCTCCCTTTTCGAGGCTCAATAGCCGGCCTGCATGCACCCCTGTCAACGCTTCGCTGCACCCTCACGGGACACCAACGCATGACTCGGGGCCACCGCGGATCGCTAACCCTTCGATGCAGAGACCTTTCATCCCCATCTCCATGCCGGTTTATCCCGGCGCTTTCCGAAACCGGGAGTGAGCGACTCATTGCGACGGCTTGTGCTCCCCGTCCAGAGCGAGCGTGTGGAGCGCGGCGCTAGCCGACTCACGATCCTGCTGTTGCGTAGCTCCCAGGCTGGCGCGAGAGCATCCTTCATCGCGCGCTGACGCTCTGCCCCTTTGGCGTCCCACTCTAGTCCCAGATTGCGCGACCTGTGTCGAGGTCGAAGAACTCGAGGCGGTCAGCGGAGACCGAGAAGCTGATGCGCTCACCGGCACGCACTGCATGACGTGGCGCGACACGTGCGGTGCAGTCGATTGGGACATCGCGTTCACCGGACGGCGGTGGCTCTGCGTCGCCGGTTTCCAGTGGTCCCTCTGCACGGACGACGTGTGCGTCGGTGCGGAAATGCACGAGGAGTTCGGATCCAAGCGCCTCGACAAGCTCGACGTCGCCCGAGAGCACCGGCCCAGCACGCTCGTCGCTAGTCGCAGGAAGGTCCTCCGGTCGGATCCCAACGACGATGTGCTGTCCTCCGTAGCGCTTCAGGCCGGGGTGTCGTACGTGCACGTCGCTAGGTAGGGCGATCTGCTGGCTGCCGAGCGTGACCGATCCTAGGTCAGCCGCAAGGGCACCTTCGAAGAGGTTCATTGCCGGCGAGCCGATGAANNGGTCATCGCTTCGGTCTGGTCGTGTGTGACGAACAGGGTCGCCACTCCGATGCGCTGTTGGACGCGGGAGACTTCGGCACGCATTTGGACGCGGAGTTTGGCGTCTAGGTTGGAGAGCGGCTCGTCCAT
>PMKB01000308.1 GCA_003157595.1 Solirubrobacterales bacterium | reverse complement strand
TTCTACGCCGCGCCGATCATCTACCCGGTCTTCTACTACAACCACCACACCACCGCCTATTACGGCAAGAACTGCGTTTTCAACAGCCAGACCGACACCTACTTCAACATCCTGACCCACAAGGTGTGCGGGCCAAGCGCGGTTCCGATCGGCAACAACCTGCACCTGCACTTCATCGGCCACTTCCTGATGACCAACCCGATCGCGGCGCTGATCGCGCAGGCCCGCCACGCGCTGGTCGGTGGCCACGAGGGCGTCAACCCCTCGGCCGCGTTCGCGCTCGGCGGCTGGGAGTACGCGCTGATCCCGCTGGGGATCATCCTGGTGGTGTTCGTGCTCGGCGTCGTGGTCTTCCACCACGAGGCGCCGCGGATCTCCGAGAACCTCTGAGCGCGCGCCGGCGCCCGCCTCACAGCGCTTCGCCGGCGCTCGCCCCGGCGGCTGCCCCGGCGGCTGCCGCTGCCGCCGCCTCGATCGCGTCCATGTCCACGCGCCTGGGTGTCGCGACGTCGACGAGGAAGCGCTCGAGCGCGTCGATCCGCCGTTCCCAGGCGTAGTCGGCCGCCGTCTGGATCCCGGCGCGCCCGAGCCGCTCACACAACACCGGGTCAGCCAGCAGCCGCTCGATTGCGGCACGGACGTCTTCGGTCCGGCTTGCCGGCATAAGGCAGTTCTCGCCGTCCACGCAGAAGTCGCGGTTGCCGTGGGCGTCGGTGGCGACCACGGCCGCTCCGGTCGCCATCGCCTCGAGCGCCGGCAGGCAGAATCCCTCATGCGTGGAGGTCTGGACGAAGATCGCAGCCTCGCACATCAGCTCGTTGACGCGCGTGTCCGACGGCGCCTCCTCGTAGACGATCCCTGCGCCCTGCGCGGCCAGTTCGGGCTCGATACCGAACAGGCGCAGCTCGGGCCGCGGTGCCGCAAGCCCACGCCACGCGTCGAGCGTGAGCGGGAGGTTCTTGAGCGGATTGGTGCGCCCCAGCGCGAGCAGCATGTCGCGGCGGCGTGCCAGCGCCGGCAGGGGCCGAAAGTTGTCAAGATCGATGCCGGGCGGGATCAGCTCCGCGTCGAGGCCCAGCTCGCGCAGCCGGTCGCGGTTCCAGCTCGAGATCGTCATGTAGTGAAACTCGTGCCGGTAGGAGGCGAGCACGCAGTTGCGGACGTATTCGTCGTCGGGGTAGTAGCTCGTCTCGATGTCCTGCACGAAAAACACGGGGACGCCGTGCAGCGTGCTCGCCAGCCACACCGGGGCCGCAGTGTTCCACCACGTCGCGATCTTGATCGCGTCGAGCGGGCCGAGCGCCTCCACCAGCTCGGTGTAGTCCTCGAACGAGTGCACCGGGACGCGCAGGTCGAACCAGTCCGGATCGCCGGCCAGGCTGTACAGCGCCACCTCGTGGCCGCGGTCGGCGAGCCCGTTGAGGTGTTCGAAGATGTCGCGGTGCCCGCCGCCGATACCAGTGTCCTCGGTCACATAGACGACGCGGAGGCGGTCCTCGCGCGTGCGCACGGGACGGGCGTCGAGGAACTCGCCCCAACGCGCCCAGAACTGCCGCTGCGATTCGCGCTCGCGCTCGCCGAGGTCGGTCCCGCGGGTGACCGACTCGCGATGCTCAAGGACGGCGGCGGGCGCGAAGGTGACGCGGTGACCGGACTGCCAGCAGCGCAGGCAGTAGTCGACGTCCTCGTAGGCCATCGGGTAGCGCTCGTCGAACTCGCCGATTTCGTCGATCAGCGAGCGGCGCAGGTACATGCACGCACCGGTGACGGCGAGCACCGGCTGAGCGATCGTCGACGGGCCGAAGCCGGCGGGCTTGAAACGGTAGCGGTGGTCGAACCACTGGCGCGCGCCGAGGTTTCGCACGGTGCCGGCGAACTGGATCTTGCCGTCGGGGTAGAGCAGCTTGGCGCCGACGATGCCGACGTAGTCCGCCTCGCGCGATGAGTACTGAAGGGTCTCGAGCCAGTGACGGCGTGCGACCACGTCGGAGTTCAGCACGACGACATCGAGCTCGTCGCCGGCGGCCCGCAGGCCGCGGTTGACGTTCGCGGCGAAGCCGGCGTTGCGCTCGCCCGCCACGATCTCGATCCCCGCGATCGTGTGCAGCGCCGCCAGGTGCTCGGGGCCGCTGGCGTCGTCGGCGACGATGATCCGCACGCGGTCGGCGCTCGTCGTGGCCTTGATCGAGCGCACCAGCGCGCGCACGCGCTCAGCGTCGCGGTAGCTCGGGATGACCACGACGACCGGAGCGCCGTGAACCCGGTACCAGCGCTGTGCCTGGTAGGAGGTCGGGTCCACCAGCCTCTGCACGCCAAGGCGGTCGCGCATCGGTGTGTAACGCAGCGGGAAGGTGACGATCCGGAAGGCGACGCTCCAGGGTCCGTGGTAGCGCCAGGTGAGCAAGACACGCCGCCAGAGCGTCGCGAGGCGGCCACGCTGGAGCACCTCGTCGACCTCCTGGCGCTCGACGGCGTCGGGCTCCTGCTCGGCCCGGCTGTGGTCGAGCTCCTCGCTCATGGAGCCGGCCGCCGGTCGCGCACCAATTCGGTCCCCCGCCCCTCGAGCGAGAGGCGGCGCTGAAGCCGGGCCGGCAGGCGTGTACCACGGGAGCCGAGCACGGCGCCGCCGTAGCGGACCAGCTGGTCGGCCCCAGCGCGCGTGAGGGTGCGCAGCCCCGCACCGTCGCGCCGCAGTGGGCCCAGCTCACCGCGCAGCTGCGAGATCAGGCGACCCGCCGTCGCCGGCTCGCGCCAGCCGTAGACCTCGTACAGGCCGTGCCATTCGTCAAACGCCCGGCGGAAGCGCTGCCGGGCGCCGTACTCGTGCGAGTGCAGCACGGCGGCTGAAGGCTCATAGACCTTTGCGTAGCCCGCCCGCAGCATGTCGAGCGCGAGCGCGCGGTCCTCCGCGTATGCGATCTCGCGGAACGGCACGCGCTCCCAGGCCGCCCGGGCGATGCAGGCGTTCGCGTCGCTGAAGAAGCCGCGTCGTCCCATCAGCTCCACCGCCGGCAGGTCGCGCTCGGTCGCCGCCAGGCGCTCGGCACCGGGTCTCAGCGAGCCAAACCAGCGCTCGAGCTCGCGACGCACCGCCGGCGAAGCGTCCGGGCGCGGCACATAGGGCCCGTAGACCAACGCGACGTCATCGCCCTGCCCGAAGCCGGCGAGCAGACGGGCGAGCCAGCCTTCATCGGCCGGCTCGGCGTCCTGGGTGAGCAGCGCGACATGGCTTCCGCGAGCCGCGCCGACCAGCAGGTTGCGCGTCGCGCCGTGGTTGAAGTCGGCGCGGGCGATCTCGATCACACGCGCACCAAGCTCGCGCGCACGCTCGGGCGACCCGTCCGTCGAGCCAGAATCCGACACGACGATCTCGAGCTCGGCGTCGATGATCTGGGTGCGAATCGCCGCCAGCGCCGCAGCGAACAACGCGCCGCCGTTGAGCACCGGGATCGCCACCGTGACTACGCCGCCGCGCACGGTTGCACCTTCTCGACCGGCGTCATCGCGCACGCGTCACGTATAGAAGGAGGTTAGCGTCAGCAGCTGCGAGGCATAGCTGAGCGCGGCCATGCCGACCATCAGCACGATGCCCGCGGTGAGCATGTGGCGTCGGCCGAACACGTGCAGCGCACCCACGAGCAGCACCGCCAGCGGGCCGATCGCGGGAAACGCGTAGCGGCCGAACTCGGCGATCAGGGGTCTGGCACCCGAGGTGTAGTAGGCGGCCTCGAAGCCCGCGATCACGGCGATCGGCATCGCGAGCAACGCGAGTGCCTCGAGCCAGTGACGTCGCAGCCACCTCCACTCGCGGACCACCGCGATCGCGGCGAACGCGACGGCCAGCCACGTCGCATCCTCGATCAGGCTGTAGACCCAGCTTGGGAAGAAGACGTCGTAGAAGCCGAAGGCGCCCCAGCCACGCTGGATGAAGATGACGTAGAACGGCTCGGGGCCCGGCGGAAAGTGTGGCGAGAGGAAGGACAGCCGCGGAAACAGGGCCTGCCAGAGATAGGACAGATAGCCGGGAATGTCGTGCAGCGGCCCCGAGACGGCCGACGCGTTGTGGCTGATCACCGTCGACCCGGTGACTGCCGAAGCGGCCTGCACCTGGTTGAACACATGTGCGGAGATCTCGCCGACAAGCAGAGCGCCGAACGCGAGCGCGACCCAGGCGAGAAGCTGCTTGCGGCTGTGGTAGCGCCAGAGTGTCGCGAGAAACACCAGTCCCGCCACCGGATAGAGCGACAACCCCGTTCCCTTGATGATCGGCAGCGCCACGAGCAGCGCCCCCGTGAGCGCGCCCCAGGGAATGTTGATGCCTCGTCGCAACATCCTGATCAGCAGTAACTCGAGCGCGGCCGCTCCGGCGTTCACTCCGACGTCGTTGTTGACAACGCCGGAGACGAAGCCGTACATCGGCTCATAGGCAACCAGGAGCGCGGCGAGCACCGCCAACCACGGACGCCCCGGGGCAAGCTCGCGCGCGAGCAGGAACGTGAACAGCACAGTGAGCGCACCGATCAGCGCCGATGTGAAACGCATCAACGTCAGCTGGGAAAAGATCGAGCCGCCCTCGGTGACGATGTAGGCCGGCGCGAGCGCCAGGTAGTAGATCGGCCCGTGCACCGCGGATGTGGTGTAGCCGCCACCGTCGCTCTTGGACAGATCGGCCTGGGCCGCCTGGAGGTTGTAGGCGCGCTCCTGCGAGGACAGCCACGGCATCCGTGTGTCTCCCACCTGGTGATCGCTGAAGAAGCTCATGTCCTCGAGCGCGAGGTTCTCCTGGCTCGACCAGCGCAACAGGGGTGAGGCGGCGCTCTGGCTCGGTCCCTCGCCGCGCTGCACCAGCGACTGCGTGTAGGCGAAGTGATCGACCTCGTCGGGCGCCTGGAACGCCGGCGTGATCAGCGCCCAGCAGCACGCATTGACCGCGGCGATCACGAACAGCCAGGCCGCGAGGCGCCGCGTTCGGCCCGCCACGGCAAGCGCCAGGCAACGCACCGCCAGCAGCGCGAGCAGCGGCAGAACGACGAAGAGCAGCACGGGGTAGGTCCACGCGCCGACAATGCCCGGCCGAAACAGCGCCGCTCGGTCGAAGATGGCGCCGGCCTGCTCCAGGTAGCTGCGCTCGGTACCCGCGGGTGGCAGATACCAGATCGCGATCTGCGCCGCCAGCGGCGAGCCGTTCAGCGTCGGCGGCGAGGGCGGCGGCGTTGGCAGCGGCGTCCCTCCCCAGTTCACCAACAGGCTTCCTCCAGCCGTCACACACAACGAGCCCGAGCGCACGGCCGGGCGGGCAGGCGTGGTCGCAATCGCAAAGTCGGCGTTGCTGATGCGGGTCGCCGACACGTTCTCCGGTGGCAGTGATGAGCGGATCGTCTTGCCGCCGACCCGCAACGTCAGCTTCAGCTGCGGGCGTGCCGGCGTCTGCGAAATGAGCCGAAGCTGCACAATCCCGGTGCCGGCGGGAAGCTCGACGTCAGGAACGCAGACGCGAGCGTGCGGCGGTGTGGGAACGACATAGGTGTAGTCCTCGACGCTGTCGGTGCCCGTGTAGTAGGGATTGGGACGCAGGCAGTAGTACGCGATGAGCGCCACGAACGGTACGGCCACGATCGCGGTGGTGCGCCAGACGCGACGGTCGCCGGCGAACAGGACCGCCAGTATCCGGTGCACACGCCGCACGCTCAGCGTCGACGCAGACCGAGAATGGACAGCAGAAACGACGAGAAGAAGATCTGCAGGCCGACGATCAGAAGCTCGAAGGCGACGACGGCAAGATTCTCCAGGGCAAGCGCGCCGAAGCCGTGCTCGATCCACTTGNNCCGGCGACCATGATCGCGCCTCCGAGCGCGAGACCGTGCTCCAGCCGGAAGCGTGCGCGCATCGCGTCAAACCAGGCGTCCGTCTCGCCCATGAAGTAGGTGCCGTAGGCGTGCGCGCACAGACCGAGGGCGAGCACCTGGGTTCCGATGATCGTGAACAGCGCCCCCCCGATCAGGGCGTGGATATTCCAGCTGCGTCCGAGGATGTCGATGTTGGCGAGCACCGTGATCGAGATCAGCGTGCCGAGAGCCCCGAGCACCGCGCCGGGCAGGATGAACAGGTACGTCGGGCTGTGCACGAGCAGGAAGCGCAAATGGCGCCACCCGTCGCGGAAGCTCGAGAGCTTGNNCTCGGAGGCGAACTCCATGCCGGTCGTGCGCAGGTCGAGCGTGTCCAGCACGTCGCGGCGCAGCGCCCGCATGCCGCAGTGCGCGTCGCGCACGCCGGTGCGGAAGAACAGGTTCAGCAGGCCGGTGAGCAGCGGGTTGCCGATGTAGCGGTGAAGCCACGGCATCGCGCCGGGCTGGATGTTGTCCATGCGGTTGCCCATCACCAGCTGGGCGCCGTCGTTCAGCTTCGCGACGAAGTTCGGGATCTCGCCGAAGTCGTAGGTCAGGTCCGCGTCCGCCATCACGATGTAGTCCCCGCGCGCCGCGGCGAAGCCTGCGAGGTAGGCGCTGCCGTAGCCGCGGCGGGGCTCGGCGATGACCCGGGCGCCGGCGGCGGCGGCAAGCTCGGCGCTGGCGTCGTCGGAGTCGTTGTCGACGACGATCACCTCGCCGGCCAGCCCGCTGTGCTCGAGCGCCTCCAGCGCACCGCTGACGCAGCGCTCGATGTTGCCCGCCTCGTTGAGGCACGGGATCACGACCGAGACGAGCGGCGTCGCCTCACTATCGGACGCCGCCGGTATCTGCTCGAGTGTGCTCACTTGTGTGTCGTGACGCTCGGCGCGCAGGGCTCGTCATCGGGCGCGCAGCCGATCGAGTCTAGATCAAGTCTGGGATGCTGGCACGCACGTGCGGATCTGCGTGATCTATGACTGCCTGTTCCCGAACACCGTCGGCGGCGCCGAGCGCTGGTACCGCAACCTCGCCGAGCGTCTCGCCGCGGAGGGGCACGAGCTGACCTACGCGACGATGCGCCAATGGGACCGCGGGGAGGAGCCCGACCTCCAGGAGGTACGCGTGCTGGCCGTCGGGCCGCGGATGGCGCTGTACACGAACAGCGGACGGCGCCGGATCGTCCAGGCGCTGGTCTTTGGCGTAGGCGTTCTGTGGCACCTGCTGCGTCACGGCCGTCGCTACGACGTCGTCCACACCGCGTCCTTCCCGTATTTCTCGCTGCTGGCCGCGGCACTCGTGCGCCCGCTCGGCGGCTATGAGCTGGTTGTCGACTGGCACGAGGTCTGGTCGGCCGGGTACTGGCGTGAATACCTCGGCGCGCTGGGACCGATCGGGGTGGCGGTACAGCGTCGCTGTGTGCGCGTGCGACAGCGGGCGTTCTGCTTCTCGCGGCTGCACGCCGCGCGCCTTCGCGAGGAGGGCCTGCGCGGCGAGGTGACGATCCTGGAAGGCGAGTACGCCGGCTCGCCGGTGCCCGAAGAACCGTTCGAGACCGAGCTTCTCGTCGTGTTCGCCGGGCGGATGATCGCCGAGAAGCGGGCGCCGGCGGTGGTCGACGCGGCGGCGCTCGCCGCCGAGCAGATCAGCGGTCTGCACGCCGTGCTGTTCGGCGACGGACCGGAGCGGCCCGAGGTGCTGGCGCGGATCGCCGCGCTCGACGACGGCAAGCTTGTCGCCGCGCCCGGCTTCGTGGCGGCGCACGAAGTTCACGACGCTCTGCGGCGCGCGACCGCCATGGTCCTGCCCTCGCGACGCGAGGGCTACGGCATGATCGTGGTCGAGGCTGCGGCCTGCGGAACGCCGAGCATCCTCGTGAGCGAGCCCGACAACGCCGCAGTCGAGCTGATCGAGGATGGCGTCAACGGCGTGCTCGCGCGCTCCGCCGCCCCGGCCGATCTGGCGGCCGCGATCGTGCGAGTGCATGAGGCGGGCGCGTCGCTGCGCGATAGCACGCGGGCGTGGTTCGCGCGCAATGCGCGGCGCCTGTCGCTTGAGCACTCGCTCGAGCAGGTGCTCGAAAGCTACGGGCCCTCGAGACGCACGCCGAGCAGCTCGCCGTAGAGCGCGGCCATCCGCTGCTGGAAGCGCTCGAGCGTGAACTGCTGCTCGTAGCGTGTCCGCGCCGCGGCGCCGAGCCGTTGACGCTCGCCGTCGTCGGCCGCGAGGTGCCCGAGCACCGCGGCCAGGGCCGCCGTGTCACCGGCCGGGAAGATCACGCCCGCGTCCCCGACCAGCTCCGGATTGCCGACGCCGTCCGAGACGACCACGGCAAGCCCGTCGCGCATCGCTTCGAGCACGGCGAGCGACTGCCCCTCACGCAGCGAGGGCGCCACCAGCAGATCCGCGGCAGCAAACAGCGTGTCGGGGTCGTCGCGATAGCCCAGCACCCGCACCGCCGGCCCGGCCTGCGCGCGCACCTGAGCGCCCAGTGGACCTTCGCCCGCGACGAGCAGGGTAAGCGGCGCCCCGGCCGCAGCGGCCGCGCTGACCGCAGCCACCGCCGTGAGCGGATCCTTGCGGTCCTCGAGCTGTCCGATGAACAGCGCCACCACCGTCTGCGGCCCCAGCTCGAGCTGCGCGCGGGCGTGCGCGCGATCCGGACCGCGGGAGTCGCGCGGCGCCGCGTTTGGGATCACCACCAGGCGCGCGCGCAGCGCCGCGGGCAGGATCTCACCCAGCTCGTCGCGCTCGGCCTCCGAGGTGCAGATCGTGCGCCGGCTCGCGGAGACGGCTGAACGCACCGCGCTGCGGGCGAGCACGAGGCGCGCCCCCTGGGCGCGGCGCAGGAAGTGCAGCCCGTGGGTCGTCAGGACCGACGGACGCGCGCGCATGATCGGCAGCGACAGCATCGCCGCGACGTCGCCGTGGACGTGGACGAGGTCGGCGTGACGAGACGCGGCGGCGATCCGCGGCCAGCGCACCAGGATCGACGGGCCGGCGCCGAGCGGCGATCGCGACGAGCTCAGCTCCAGCCGCCGCTGCGTGAGCGCCAGGAACTCGAGCTGCGCGAGGTAGTTCTCGACGCCGCCGCCGCGGTGGGGCAGGATGTGGAGCACGGTCGGCTGCACGCGCTTGCCAGCCTAGCGAGCGCGGTCGCGGGGTTCTGGCGCCGGGACGCTCGACTACCCTCCGTCCCAGCGATGACACCCCGCCTCAGCGCCATCATCGGCGTGTACAACAACGCGGCGACACTGGAGCGAGCGATCGACTCGCTGCTCGCACAGACGCTCGGCGAGCTTGAGCTGATCGTGATCGACGACGGCTCCCGCGACGACTCGCCGCAGATCGCGCGGGCGGCAGCCGCCACGGATCGGCGCGTCCGCGCGGTCGCGCTGGGCGAGAACGTCGGCATCTCGCGCTCGCTGAACCACGCGCTGGGCCTCGCCCGCGCGCCCGTTGTGGCGATCCAGGACGCCGACGACTACTCCGAGCCGGCCCGCCTGGAGCGCCAGCTGGCCGCGCTCGACGCCGATCCCGACCTCGCGGTCGTCGGCTGCCGCATGCGCGAGGTCGACGAGCAGGGTCGCGAGCTCGCACCGCGGACGCGCTTTGCCGCCGGCGACGTGCGAGGGGTGCTGTTGCGCTTCAACCCGATCCCGAATACCTCGGCCGCGATGCGGCGCGACTGGGTGCTCGCGGCCGGAGGCTATGACCCGCGCTACCGCTACGCGATGGAGCACGACCTCTGGCTGCGGCTGGCGGAGCACCACGGGATCGGCGCACTCGACGAGATGCTCGCGACGCGCACGATGGGGAGCGCGAATGTGGCCGCCCGGGCGGAGCGCGCCCAGCTCGCCGAGACGATCCGTGCCCGCGCCGCAGCGCTGGTGCGGCGGCGCACACTGCGCGGCGCCGGCGGCATCGTCGCGCCGGCGATCTCCTACATCACGCCGCTGGCGCTCAAGCGCCAGCGGCGGCGGCAAATCGGCCAGGCACCATGACGCGGTAGTGTTGGGGCAGATGCAGATCGAGCGCTCGAAGATCCTCGTAACCGGAGGCGGCGGGTTCGTCGGAGCGCCAACGGTGCGAGCGCTGATCGCGGCTGGAGCGCAGGTGCGGGTGCTGGACTCGGTGCGTTCGCCCCGTCTCGAAGGGCTCGACTGCGAGGTCGTGATCGGTGACATCGCCGACGCCGAGCTCGTCGGCAACTGTTGCGCCGGCATCGACGGCGTGCTGCACCTCGCGGTGCTGCCGCTGACCGCCGCCAACACCGAGCACGAGGCGGCCTTCCAGACCAACGTGCGCGGCTCCTTCAACGTGTTTCGCGCCGCCGGTGACAACGGCGTCAAGCGCGTCGTCTACTCCTCGGCCTCCTCGGCCTACGGTCCAACGGCGGCGGTCCCGATCCGCGAGGACCACCCGCTGCGCCCCAACGCCTTCTACCCGGCCACCAAGGCGGCGGCGGAGATGCTGCTGCGCGGCCTCGCCGGCGCCTACGGCTACAGCTTCGCCATCCTGCGCTACATGAACGTCTACGGCCCGGGACAGCGAGCGGGCGTGGTGCCGGCGGTCTCGCAGCGCCTGCTGGCCGGCGAGCGCCCCCAGCTGAGCGGCGACGGGACCCAGGGCTTCGACTTCGTGCACATCGAGGACTGTGCACAGGCCAACCTGCTCGCCATGGCGGCCGAGGTGAACGGCGAGGACTTCAACGTCGGCCACGGCAGCGTCGCGTCACTGAACGAGCTGGTCGCGATCGTCGGCGAGATCCTCGGCGAGGCGGTCGAGCCGACCTACGCAGGCGATCTGGTCACGGCTCCGCCGCGCGTCGGCGACGTCACCAAGCCGCGCGAGCTGCTCGGGTTCGAGGCGCAGGTCGAGCTGGCCGACGGGTTGCGCAGCGTGATCGTCGAGCTGCGCGAAGCAGCGGCCAGCGGAGTCTGAGTCGATGACCGTCGTGGTGACCGGCGGAACGGGGTTCCTCGGATCCGCGCTGGTGGCGCTGCTCGGGCGCCGCGACGAAGTCGTCGCGCTGCATCGTCCCGGCAGCACACCGGAGGCCGTTGCGGGCGTGCGCTGGGTCGCCCAGGATCTCGCGGCGCCGCTCTCGGCGGCGCTGCCAGAGCACGTGGACGCGGTCGTACACCTCGCGCAGTCGCGCCGCTACCGGGAGTTTCCCGACGGAGCGATCGACGTCTACGCGATCAACGCCGGCATGACGGTCGAGCTGCTCGACTACGCGCGCCGCGCGGGCGCCGCGACGTTCACCTACGCCTCCTCGGGTGCCGTCTACGCGTCGGGGCCAGAGCCGGTCCACGAGGACGACACGCCGCGTCCCGGCAACTTCTATGCGGTGTCGAAGCTGGCCGGCGAGCTCGCGACCGAGCAGTTCCGCTCGCAGCTGAGGGCGCACGTGCTGCGCTTCTTCTTCATCTACGGGCCCGGGCAGCGCAACATGTTCATCCCCGGTGTGCTCGGGCGCGTCCGCGACGGGCAGGACGTCACGCTCGCGGGCGCCGACGGGATCCACGTGAACCCGGTGTACGTGGACGACGCGGCGGCGGCGGTGGCCGCCACGCTCGAGCTTGCCGATTCGACGACGCTCAACATCGCCGGGCCCGACGTGGTGTCGTTGCGCGACATCGCCGAGCTCGGCGGCCGCGCGCTGGGCCAATCGCCAAGCTTCGCCACGGCCGATCCCCAGCCGGACCTCGTCGCGTCGATCGAGCGGATGAGCGCGACGGTCGGCGCGCCCAAGGTGGGCGTCGAGGAGGGCCTGCGGCGCACGGTCGAGGCGGGCCTGTGACCACCGTCGAGGATCCGGTCGCGGGCGGTTTCTGCGGGGGCGCGAGCTTTCGCTTACGGTGAGCGCAGCTGCGCTCAGTAGCGGCAAGCGCGGTGGGCCGGTTCGTATCCTCCACGCCCCCGCCGACGTCGGCGGGCACGCGGCCGGGCTGGCGGCCGCCGAACGCGAGTTCGGCCTGCACAGCGAGGTCGCCGTGTTCGCGGCCGGGCCGTACGGATACGCCTCGGACATCGAGTTCCGGCTCGACGGACAGCCGGCCTGGCGGCGGTTCGCGACGCGCGCACGGTTCACCGCGCAGGCGCTGCGACGCTACGACGTCATTCACTTCAACTTCGGCCAGAGCCTGGTCACGTTGCGCCTCGCGGGACACGTGTTCAACGAGCTGGCGTTGCTCAAGCGCGCCGGCGTGACAGTGTTGGTCACGTTCCAGGGCTGTGATGTGAGACCCCAGGGAGCCTGTCACTGCACGCAGGAAACCTGCCGCGCCGAGGATCGCTACCGCGCCCCCAACGCGGCGCGCTTCCTGCGCTTCGCCGACCGGGCCTTTCACCTGAATCCCGACCTCGGGCGCTGGCTGCCCGGGTCGCACTTCCTTCCCTACGCGTCGGTGGACATCGATGCGGTGCGGCCGGTGCCGGCGCCCGACTCGGGTGTGCTGCGCGTCGCCCACGCGCCGTCCAACCGCGAGGTCAAGGGCACCGCTCACGTGATCGCCGCCGTCGAGCGCCTGCGCAGCGACGGGGTGGCGATCGAGCTCGACCTGATCGAGGGCGTTCCCCGGGAGGAGGTGCTCGAGCGGGTGGGTCTCGCCGACGTCGTGGTCGACCAAATGCTGGGCGGGTGGTATGGCGGGTTCGCCGTCGAGGCGATGGCCTCCGGCCGGCCGGTGGTCTGCTACATCGCCGAGCGCCAGGCGCAGGAGAGCCCGTTCGGCGCCGAACTGCCGATCGTCCGTGCCGGCCCGGAGAGGCTCACCGAATGCCTGCGCGAGCTCACCCTGGACCGCGAGCGGCGTACGCGTGTCGGCGCCGAAGGACGTGCCTTCTGCGAGCGCCACCACAACCCGCGGACCGTCGCGCAGCAGGTGCTGCAAGGCGTCGTGAAGCTGCCCGACGCGACCGCTGTGGTGTGACTCGCGGCCACGGGACGGTCACGGCCTCAGCTGGATCTGTATGAGCGGCGCCGGGAGCGGCCTCAGCGCGAAGGCATCCTCGCTCTGGCCGGGACGGGCTCGCGGCCGTGCAGCAGGGGATGCGCCGGCCATCCGTACAGTTCGTCGCCGTAGGCCTCTCGCACGCATGCGAGACCCTCTTGCACCAGTTCCGGGAAGGTTGCGACGCGCACACCGGAATCCTGCACAAAGCTGACGAGTTCACCGAACAATGTCGCGACTCCACGACCTGGGTGCGGTTCGAGCGGTTCATCCGCGGTGTCGCCGTAGAGACCCGGGCGACGCGCGTTGTAGTAGTCCATCGACGGTGCGTTGATGGCAATCAGCGCGGGGTGGAAGTTGAGCACCTTGATGCCGGGAGCGAGCAACTCACGCTTCGCAGCGGCAAGATCAAGCTCCGGCCGAGCCCATTCGAGGAACCACGCGTCTTCCATGAAGATCGGAATTCGCAGTAGACCAGCGCCATGGAGAACCGGCACGAGATCCGGCTGACACAGGGTGACCACGTTCGAGTCGGCGACGAATCCGCGGCTGGCCAGCTTGCGGAGAAGGAAGTTGTCCTCACATAGGCAGTGCGTCCTGAACGACGTCGCATCGGGGACGAGCTCCAAGCATGTCTCGATCACCTCGTCCGGAGCGTGGCCCTGCGTCGAACCGCGGAGGAAGTTGGGGTGGACGCCGAGGCTCACGAGATCGCTTGCTCGTGCCCGGCTCAGCGCCGGCGATTCGTTCGTCACAAACAGGTGGTAGGGCGCGCCGGCAGCGGCAATGTGGTCGAGTGTCGCCGCCAGAGCCCAATCCGGCGCCCAGTCCTGGTCGCCACTCACGACGAACACTGGCTCATCGCGAAACCGGTCGAACAGACGCTCAGCCACCGTCGGCACCGACGAGGACCGGCTCTCCGCTCGCGAAGTCGAAGGCACGGGCGCACACTGAGCAGCGCGTGGCGGACGGGTCGTTATCGTCCTTGTCCAAACGGGCTCCGCAGATGCACCGCCAGCTGACCACACGGGCCGGAACGCCGACGGCCACCGCATGCGCCGGAACGTCGCGCACAACGACGGCGCCGATGCCCACGAGCGAGTGGTCGCCGACGCGTGTCCCGTGATTGATCGCACACCTCGGCGCAAGCCACACTCCATCTCCGATGGACACGCTCCCGGAGATCTCAACGCTCGCGGTGATCGTCGTCCCGCGTCCAATCTCGTCCGAATGGGCTACCTGGACGAGGTTGTCAAGGTGCGTGTCGTCGCCGATGGAGGTCATCTCGCCAAACAGTCCGCGATCGACGCACGTGCTCGAGCCGATCGAGACATCAGAGCCGATCACCACGCCACCCGCGTGGGGAATGAGCTGCCGCCGTCCGCGCACCACGCCGACCTGGAAACCCGTGCCGCCGATCGTGGCGTTTGGCTTGATCAGGACACGATCGCCGATATGCGTTTGTGGCAAGACGACCACGTTGTCCATGATCACGCAGTCGTCACCCAGACTCACATGTTCGTGAATCGTGGCGGTCGGTGAGATCTCTGTTCCCGATCCCCTGTACGGGGAAACGGTCGACCATCCGCCGGACTCGACGGAGTCAGAAAACACTGTGTAGAACACCTCCGCGGGGTCCCCCGAGGTCAGCAGCGCCGAGCAGCCGGCGGGAATCGCATCGCGAGCCCACTCGCCGACGACACATGCGGCAATGCTCGATTCAGCGAACGCGGCAAGGTAGCTCGGAGTGCCCGCCCAAGTGAGCAGTTCGTCACGATTGCTCAGCCGGGAGGTGATACCTCCGAACCCTCTGATATCCCGGTCCGGCCCGATCAGCGTGAGGCCGTACTCTTCCGCGAGCGCCGAGAGTGCGCGGGGCGGTGCGCTCAACTGCGTCGGCGGCGACGTGCGGTCCGTCAAGGTCGCGCATGCTAGCAGCGCCCGCGCGCAGCCGACAAGCTGCGAGTTGCTGCTCCTCACGTCTGCGGCGACGACGCTTCCGCCACCGCGGTCAGAGGTGGCTCGAGTGCCCGGCCGCGTGCGGGGCCAGTGTGACGAGGCAGGCGCAGAGCGCCCGCTGCGCGGTGCGCTAAGGTCTGCCGTCTCGTGCCCGCGCGGACCTGTCAGCTGCTGCCTGGATCGACCGCCGCACTGGGTGGGGCGCCGCCGCGCGCCGACGAACGCCGGTCGGAGTCCCGCTAGCCGTGTGCGGCATCGCCGGGGCGCTGGATCGGTCCGGCGCCCCGATCCCGATTGCGCTGCTTCGCCGCCTGAGCGACGTGATCGCCCACCGGGAGCCCGACGGCGAAGACCGGTACTCGGACGGAGCGGTGGAACTCGCCAACCTCAGGCTGCTCGACGGCCTTGTGGCGCTGGCGGCTGAGGACCCCGCGTGAGAACGCGTGCGCTACCGGGCCTGCGCGCGGTCATCCGCCTGCTGGTGGCGGTGCCCGGACTGCCGCTGGTGCTTGCGGCCGCGCTTTCGTCGCGACGCGAGAGTGCCCGCCGCCGCCGCGCCGGCGAGCGGCCGCGGCTCGTCTGGGGCCCGGTCCCTGTGATCGCGATCAAGTACTGGTCGCACTCGCTGCGCGCGCTCGGCTATGAGTCGCAGACCTGCGTGTTCGGCCACTACGCGATGCACGAGCGCTCCGACTTCGACCGCCACTACGACGAGTTCCTGCCGCGCGGTCTGGCGTTTGACCCGCTGCGGGCCTACGCCGTCTTCCTCTGGATGTTGCGCAACGCCGACATCTACCTCTGCTATTTCGATGGCGGGTTCCTGCGGGGCACCGCGCTGCGCCGGCTCGAACTGCCGCTGCTGCGCCTGGCGGGCAAGCGGATCATCGTCTCGCCCTACGGCAGCGACATCGCCGTGCCCGGCCACCTGGGCGTCACCGAGCAGCGGCTGCTGGAGGACTATCCGTCGATCGCGCGCGACGGCGAGCGCGTGCGCCGCCGGGTGCTCGAGTTCGCGCGCTGGGCGGATCTTGTGATCCGCAACTACCAGTACGGCTTCATGCCTCGCTGGGACGTCCTGTGGCCGACCCAGATCGCGATCGACAAGGACCACTGGGCGGCGGAGCCGAAGGCGGGCGACGGCGACGGCCGCAGCGGGGAGGTCGTCGTCGTGCACGCGCCCAACCACCGCAGGATCAAGGGCTCCGACCGCCTGATCGAAGTCGTCGAGCGGCTGGCTGGCGAGGGCCTGGGCGTGCGCCTCGCGTTGCTGGAGCAGCGTCCCAACGAGGAGGTGCGGGCCGCGATCATCGACTCGGATGTGGTCGCCGACCAGTTCGTCGCCGGCTATGCGATGTTTGCGATCGAGGGGATGGCCATGTCACGCCCGGTGCTGTCGGCGCTGAGCTCGCTGCCCGACGACGTGCGCGCCGATCTGGACTCGCGGGGCCTGCCGATCGTCGACGCAGACCTCGACACGCTCGAGCGCGAGCTGCGCCGTCTGGTCGAGGATCCGGCCCGCCGGCGCGCACTCGGGGAGGCCGGCCGGCGCTTCGTGCTCGCCAACCACTCCTACGAGGCGGTCGGCGCGGTCTGGGACGGGCTGATTCGCCACGTCTGGAACGGCGAGCCGCTGACCCAGCCGCCCGTGGCGGCGCCGGACTGATCAGCCTTGGAGCGGGCGCACGCGCTGGCGGACCATCGCCCGCAGCGTCGCGAACTCGCTGGGCTCGATCACGCGGAACGCCCAAACACCCACGAGGAAGGCGGCGAGCGTCGCGGTCTTCAGCGCCAGCGCCAGCGCCACAGGCGCGATCGGAATCGCGCCGACGGCGACCGGCAGGATTGCCAGCAATGCCACGCGGAGCACGCGTCCAGGCTTGTAGGGAGTCGGATAGACGCGCTGGGCGCTGACGTAGTACAGCGCGAACAGCAGCGCGTAGGCGATTGCGGTGGCGAATGCGGCGCCGACCATTCCCCACAGCGGGATGACGATCAGGTTGACGCCGATGTTCAGCGCCGCCGCGGCACCGGTGAACCAGATCAAGCGCCGCGTCTTTCGCGCCAGCGTGATGCCTGAGAGCGCGATCAGCGCGACGGCGTTTGCGGCACCACCTACCGAGAGCAGCCCGACCGCCTCATACGCCGTGTGAAAGCGAGGCGCGACCAGTTCGAAGACCTCACGGGCATATAGCGACACGCCGACGGCGAGCAGCGCGAAGAGGACCGCCATCACCGTGAGGACCGTCGCCCGCACCCGCTTCTCCTCCTCGGGGTCCTGCGAGAACAGCGACAGCATGAACGGCGAGAACGCTGTCGCGAACGCGGTCGTGGCGAGCGCCATCACCAGCACCAGCTGATTGGCCATCCCGTACTCGCCGAGCTCGCTCAGCGCCGCGTGGTGAGCGACGAGGTGCTCAAGCATGATCCGGTCGATCAGCGCGAGCGCCCACAGCGCGGCGGCGGTCGGCACGAGCGGCAGGCCGTAGTCCATCATCGTGCGCAGCTCGCTGCGCGAGACGCTGCGACCGATGTCGCGGCGGACACTCACCATGCCGTAGATCCCGGCGAGCCCGGCCGCGCCGGCGCCGCTCAGCAGCACGCCCCGCAGGCCGAGCTTCAGCACGACCAGCGACACGATGATGAAGACCGTCCCCGCGACCGCTGCGAGGATCGACGAGGTGAAGAACTGCCAGGCGCGGAAGTGCAGCCGCATGATCTCGCGCGAGAAGCTCATCAGGGCCGTCAGCGGCAGCGTCACCGCCGCGATGATCAGCAGCGTTGCGTAGCGGTGGCTTTGAAACAGGAACTGCGAAAGCGGGTCGCGCAGGAGAATTACCGCAGCGGCCACTAGGAGCGCGGCAGACAGCGAGGTGATCAGCGCCGTGGAAAGCACGACGCGACGCTTGTCGGCGTCGGAGTCGGCGTAGTCGTAGAACGAGCGCTGCGAGGCGGAGGCGAGCCCGAGATCGACGAAGATCGCGACGGCCGCGATCGCCGTGGTGACAAGCGTCAGGACGCCGTACTGGTTCGTTGTGAACACGCGCGCCATGACCGGCACGGTGATCACGCCGAGGAACTGCTGGGCGACGCCGCTGAAACCGTAGACGACCGTCTGGCGCCCCAACCGGGCGATGTGCCCGTTCATCGCGTTTTCGCGTGCCGGCGCGCGGCCGCCTCGCTGACCGCCTCCTGGCACAGCTCGATCGCGCGCGCGGCGAGCGTCGGCCCGTGGTTCTCGATCACCCATTCGCGCGCCTGTTCGCCGAGCCGCGCGCGCGCGTCGCGATCGTCGAAGAGTCGCCGCAGCGCCGCGGCGATCTGCTCCGGCTTGGAGACGTTGGCGACCGGCGGAAACGTGGCGAAGCGTCCCGCGAAGCGGTCCGGATCGAGACTGATCAGCAGCGGCCGTGCGCAGCTCATCGCCTCCAGGGAGGAGCCGCCGTAGGAGCCGATCGTGAACTGGTCGGCGACGATGTCCGCCGCGCGGTAGTAGCGCCGCAAACGCCCTTTGGACATCGCGTGTGGGAGCAGGCGCACGCGGTCGGCGATGTCGAGTTCGGCGATCAGCGCCTCGGAGCGGTCCAGATCGGCACCCCAGCCGGCGCACACCAGCACGGCGTCGGGGCGCCCCTCGCAGGCGGCGGCGAAGCCTCGCAGCAGCCGATCTGAGCCCTTCCAATACCAGTCCTGGCGCGAGGGAACGAACACGATCAGGCCGTCGCGCCCGGCCAGTAGCTCGGTACGCAGCTCGGGCTCCGCTCCGGGTGCGTACTTCTCGGTGTCGATCACGAAACCGAACGGCACGCACTTGTCACCCTGCCCGAGCCGCTCGCCGTAGGCGATGAAGCGGGGATCGGTGAGCAGGATGCGCGACGCCCGCTCATAGCCCAGTCGCTGCAGGCGCGCTTGGGCGAACAGCTCGCTGGGCTGCCCGGGCAATGGCAGCAAGTCGTGCCCCTCCCAGTCGCCGGTGTCATAGAACGGCAGCATCGTGATGTCACCTCCCCAGGTCTCGGCGAGAAACGGCACACCGGCCAACGCGGCCCACACCGGCCCCATGCCGTAAGCGATCACGCAGTCGTAGGTGGCCAGCGTGCGCACGACCCAGGCTCGCTCGAGCACCATCCGCGCGCCGCGCCAGCCGGCGCGGCGCGTCGCCAGCGACCAGGCCGGCCAGCTGCTCGGGGCCTGCCGCAGCAACCCGAGGTTTCGCTCGATCCGCCCGCCCTTGCGATGGTTCCCTGCCGGAGGTTCGCTGCGAACCCAGTCGGGAAGGTCGGCCGGCGGAAGCGGCGGCGCGAACAGCTTGTCGTTGGGCAGTTCGAGGTCGAGGTCCTCCCAGCGCGGGTCGCTCATCGCGTAGTCGTCGAGCGGATCGAGCACGAGATCGGCGCCCTGACCCAGGCGCCGCATCGCCTTCGCCTGGATGTAGGCGCTGTTCGCGAGGTTGTCAAAGATCGCTATGCGCAGCGGGCGCTCCAGCGATCCTGGCACGGCGTGCGAAGCGCTGGCGGGAAGCGACATCTGCCGGACCATTATGGCCTACGCTCCCGCCGCTACCGGCGGGGGTGCCGAGCGCTCGTTGCGCTAACGTTGCGCTCCTCGTGCCCAACAGGACCCGCGCGGCGCTACCCGGATCGACCGCCGCACCAGGCGGGGCGCCGCCGCGCAGCGACGAGCGCCGGCCGGCACCGGAGCTGTAGCGATGTGCGGCATCGCGGGGGCGCTGGATCGGTCCGGCGCGCCGATTCCGATCGCGCTGCTTCGCCGCATGAGCGATGTGATCGCCCACCGCGGACCCGACGGCGAAGGCCAGTACGCGGACGGGCCGGTCGGACTCGCCAACCGCCGTCTCGCGATCATCGACCCGCGACCCGAGGGCGACCAGCCGATGGTCGACGCCACCGGCGACTACGTGATCACCTACAACGGCGAGCTCTACAACTACCGCGAGCTGCGGACCGAGCTCGAAAAGAAGGGCCGGCGCTTCCGTACGGCGACCGACACCGAGGTCGTGCTGAACGCCTACGCGGAATGGGGAACCCGCTGCGTCGAGCGCTTCAACGGCATGTTCGGACTGGCGATCTGGGACCGCGCCCGGCGAGAGCTGTTCCTCGCCCGCGACCGCTACGGCATCAAGCCGCTCTACTACGCGGAGGTCGGGCCGGTCGTCCTGTTCGCCTCCGAGATCAAGTCCCTGCTCGCCCATGACGGCCTGGCCGCGGCCGTCAGCCTGCCGCACCTGCTCGAGTACTTCACCTTCCAGAACATCTTTACTGACGGCACGCTGTTCGCGGGCGTGAAGCTGATGCGACCGGGCCATCGCGTTCTGCTCAAGGTCGAGCCGGGCCCCCTACGGCTGGAGCGCTACTGGGACTACGACTTCCGCGACGGGGGCGACGGCGTCTCCGACGAGGAGTACCTCGAAGAGCTCGATCGCCTGTTCCGTCAGGCCGTCAGCCGCCAGCTCGTCTCGGACGTGCCGGTCGGCGCGCATCTGTCCGGCGGCATGGACTCCGGCAGCATCACGGCGCTCGCCGCACTCGAGCTGCCGCACCTGAACACGTTCACCGTCGGTTTCGACATGACCTCGCGCGTCGGACTCGAGGTCGCAGTGGACGAGCGCGCCAAGGCTGAGGCGATGTCCTACCAGTTCCAGACCGAGCAGTACGAGGCGGTGCTGAAGGCGGGCGACATGGTTCGCTGCCTGCCCGCGCTCACCTGGCACCTCGAGGATCCCCGCGTCGGGCAGTGTTACCCCAACTACTACCTGGCACGGCTCGCCAGCCGCTTCGTGAAGGTCGTGCTGACCGGCTCCGGCGGCGACGAGCTGTTCGCCGGCTACCCATGGCGCTACTACCGCGCCGTCGTCAACCTGGACGTCGACGACTACATCGGCAAGTACTACGCATTCTGGAGCCGGCTCGTTCCCGACGAGCTGCGCTCCAAATTCTTCGCTCCGCACGTATGGCGCGAGCTGAGCGACATCGACACGGTCGAGATTTTCCGCGGCGAGCTGCCCAGCGGCGACGCGCCGAGGTCGCCCGACGAGTATGTGAACCACTCGCTGCACCTCGAGGCGCGCACGTTCCTGCACGGGTTATTCGTGGTCGAGGACAAGCTGAGCATGGCGCACAGCCTCGAGAACCGCGTGCCGTTTCTCGACAACGACCTCGTCGAGTTCGCCCAGCGCCTGCCGGTGCGGCTCAAGCTGCGCGACCTGAGCGAGATCGTGCGGCTCAACGAGAACGAGCCGGGTCCGAAGACCGAGCGCTACTTCGAGAAGACGCGCGACGGAAAGCTGCTGCTGCGGCAGGTGATGGAGCGCTACGTGCCCGACGAGGTCACCAAACAGGTCAAACAGGGATTCACGGGTCCGGACTCGAGCTGGTTCCGCGGCGACAGCATCGACTACGTGCGCGACCAGCTGCTTTCGCCGCAGGCCGCGATCTATGAGTTCCTCGATCCGGCGGGCGTCAGGCCGCTCGTCGAGGAGCACCTTGCAGGCAAGGCGAACCGCCGATTGCTGCTGTGGTCGCTGCTCAGCTTCGAGCAGTGGTGCCACACGTTCCTCAAGGGCGAGCACCCGTAGGGCGAGAGATCTGCGTTTGCGCGACGATCCCGGGACAGCTTCCTCAGCGCGCGCGCGACGCCCGCACGCTGATGCCGCTCTCGATCACGTTGAGGTGCTCCACCTCGAGGCCCGCGTCGCTGCACCAGCCGAGAACCTCCTCCTCGGTGTGTCGGGAACGGAACACCGGGCTGTACCAGTCGTAGTTGACCAGCACGCTCTGGTGCCAGCCGAGCTCCTCGTTCCAGAAGCACTTCAGCATCGTCCAGTAGACAAGTCGCTGGACGTCGTGCTCGCCCGGCTCGATCCCTAGAAGCGGAACGCCGCGCTCGAGCGTAACGCGCGCCTCGGTGCGCGAGAGCTCGCGTCCGAGCTCCGTGAGCTGCTCGCTCAGCTCGAGACACTGCTCGAAGCTCAACCGCGAGGTCAGATCGATCACGTGGTCGTCGACCAGCTCCCGAATGATCGGCTTCTTTCGGTACACGTAGGCGGCTATCTGGCCGCCCGGAGCGACGAGCTCCGCCATTCTCGCGAACGCCCCGACACAATCCGGCGTGTGGTGCAGCACCTGGTCTGCCACGACCAGGTCGAAGGTTCCCGGGGCAAAGGGCGGGTTGAGGATGTCGCCCTGGATGTAGTCGAGGTTCGCCTGGTCGGCATAGCGGCGGTGGGCGGCGGTGACACTCTCGCTCAGATCCATCCCCACGACCGGGGCTGAGCCCAGCCGGGCGCAGCGCGCGGCGCACAAACCGGGGCCGGTGCCGGCATCGAGAATCGCGCGGCGCCCTTCGAGGAACGACGCGAACTCCTCGTCTCCCGCGAAGCCGAAGCGCTCGTCGAACCAGCGGTACTGGAAGTCGGCGAGGTGATCCTTCTCGGCCTCCTCGTACTGCGCCCATTTCGCGCCGAAGCTGCGCTGCGTGGCCCCCTCGTCGACCGTCACCGACGAATCGACGTCCGGCACCATTCGCGCCACTCCCTCGCGGATCTCATAACGCGTCCCGTCCTGGCTGCGCAGGAAGCCGGCGGTGATCTCGCCGTCGACGCTCGCGGCGTCCGGCTCAAGCGTCAGCGGCGAGCGGCTCCTGGGGTCGGCGAGCAGGTCGATCAGGTGCGGGTGCATGCGGGCAGCCTATGGATGAGCCAAGATGCATGGCGCCCGCCCGCCGCTTCGCCGGCCACGCCGTCGGATACGCTCCGAGCGCCGATGGCCGCGTGCCCGATCTGCTCCACGACGCTTCCGGCGGCGAGCATCTCTTCGCCCGACCGCGGGAACGCGACGCCGGGCCGCTTCGAGGTGGCGATCTGCGAGCAGTGCGGCGCGGGCGTCACGCTCCCGCTCGTCGGCCCGGACGAGCTGGGCGCCTTCTACCCGAGCACCTACGGACCGCACACGCAGACCGACCGTCCGCTCGTCGCGCTGATCTCGAAGGCGATCCAGCGCTGGCTGGGCTTTCTCGCCTGGCGCCGCCCGCCGCTGGCAGCTCTTCACGACCGGCGGGCGGGGCGCGGGCTGGACGTCGGGGCCGGGCGCGGCGACGCCGCCGCGATGCTCGCCGCGCGCGGCTGGCGGATGACGGCGATCGAGCCCTCGCCAGCGGCGGCGGCGCGCATCCGCGAGCGCGGCGTCGACGCGCGCGAGGGAGTCCTCGGCAGCGTCGAGCTCGACCCGCAGGCCTACGACATCGACCTCATCCAGCACTCGCTCGAGC
>PMKB01000314.1 GCA_003157595.1 Solirubrobacterales bacterium | reverse complement strand
GGCCTTGTTGCTGATGCTCTCACCGGACAGGGTCAGGTCCGCCCAGGGTGACATCAGCACGGCGCCGCTCGGTTGGGGGAGCCCAGCGTAAGCGCTACCAGGGTCGCGGCGGCGAGGCCCGCACCCGCGGATTCGCCGGCGATCGCGATCGCCGGCGCGGCGACGCCGCTGTCGAGCAGTCCGCGGTAGGCGGCGACGGCGTCATCGATCGCGGCGGGATGCGGGTGTTCAGGTGCCAGCCTGTAGTCGACGGTCACCAGCCGGGCTCCGGCGCGACGCGCGAGGTCCGATGCGAGACCGACGGACGAGGCGGCCGTTCCGATCGCGTATGCGCCGCCGTGGAGGTAGCAGATGACCCCCTCCGGGTCGGTGCCGGCGACCTCGACGTTGATCACGGGGATCCCGCCTAGGGTCCCGGCCGATGTCATGACGTCGGCGGGCAGCGGGCTCGCCGCCATGATCTCCTCGAAGATGACTCGCTGCTCGGCTACGTCGCCGCCGAGATCGAGCGGCGAGTCCCGCAGCAGTTGGTCCAGCGCGTCGCGCTGTTGCTGGCTCACTGTTGTCTCTTCGCTTCGCGGATCAGGGCTTCGGCTCGCCGAGCAGCAGCTCGGTTCGGTACTTCGGGGCGAGCGCGATCGCCTTGGCGATGAACGCGCTGGTGGCGGCATCGTCGAGCGCCGGTGGAGCCTCGGTTCGGTGCGCGACCGGAACACCGAGCTCCTTGAAGAACTCCTCCTGCCCTGCGGGCGAGCAGAGACAGAGCAGTCGCGCAGGCCGTTCGGACACGTTCCGAAAGACGTGCGGGGCGTTGGCCGGCACATTGATCGTCACGCCGGCCGTTGCAACGACGCTGACGCCGCGGAAAGTGAGCTCGATCTCGCCGTCAAGGATCGTGAACATCTCCTCAAAGTCGTGACGGTGAGGCGGCGGCCCGCCGCCCGGCGGGACGTGCATGTCGATCAACGTGTAGCGCCCAGCGGTGTCGGCCCCAGACACAAGGATCGTGTAGGTGTCGCCTACCACGCCGAGATGCGGGAGCGACTCATCGGTGTCGGGGCTCACGTGCGTCAGGGCACGCCCGGGATCATCGGCGGGGACCGGCGCTGGCGGTTTGGACTCGGCGGGCGAGGTGTCGTTCATCGGCGCTCCTCTATCGTAGGCTAAACGGTGGAAATCGTCCGCTTATAACGTGAGCCTACCGAATGCGAGCCCCCCGTTGTCGCTACGTGGCACGATCAACCCCGGGATGTCCGAAGCACCGACAGAGGCACGGCGCGTCACGCGGCGACTGCGCAGTGACGCCACAGCCAATCGCGAACGCATCCTCGTCGCCGCCACGATCGCGGTCAGGCGCGACGGCGAGAGAGTGCCGATGGCGACGATCGCCGACGAGGCGGGCGTCGGGATCGGAACCCTCTACCGCCACTACCCGACACGCGCGGCCCTCTTGGCGGCTCTCACCGTGCGCTCCTTCGACCTCGTCCTGCAACACGCGCGCGCCGCGGCGCAGAGCGACGAGCCGGCCCCCGCCGCGCTCGAGCAATTCCTCGAACAGACGATCGCGGCACGCAACGAGCTCGTCCTGCCCTTTCACGGTGGTCCCGTCATCCATGACGAGAACGTCGTCGCGCTTCGAGCCGAGATCAGGAACCTGCTCGAGCAGGTTCTCGCCCGTGGACGCCGCGACCGGACCATCCGCCCAGACGCCACCCCGATCGACATCATCATCACCGGCGCGATGCTCGCCCAACCACTCCCGCACGCAGCCGACTGGGACCAACTCGCGCGCCGGCAAGCCAGAATCTTCGTTGCAGGCCTCGCTGCCACCGACCCCCCACTCCCGGGAGCGCGACGCACCCGAGCCCGACGCAAGGGCGAATCCGTGCGTACAGCAGACCTGCCTTGACGGCACGACGATCTTGACGGGTCAAGCGGTGCCTATCCCCAATGCGCAGACCGCGGGCCTCTGCTGTTCGCAAGCGCCGTCTCAGGTCCGGGGTTCGCGACGCGTGTCAGGATGGGTCGCGTGGAGGATCACAATGACCTACGCGTCGTTGAGCAGCGTTATCGGTTAGCCACCGATGCTCTGCGCGAGCTCCGCCGCCGGCTGGACGGCTACCGAAAGTCCGCAGACGTCGAGGCGGCCTGGGAGCGCGGCGTGCCCGGCGACTGGCTCGAGGCCCTGTTGGATGACTGGCGTGCCTTCGACACCGACGCTCTTCAGCTGCGCCTCGATGCGCTCCGCCAGCAGCGTGCCGGGGTCGCGGGTTACGCGCTGCATGTGGTGCACGCTGAAGGTCGCGGTCCGAGCCCGCTGCCGTTGCTGCTCACACACGGGTGGCCCGGGTCATTCCTGGAGTACCTGCCAGTCCTGCCTCTCCTTTCTGACCCGGGCGCGCACGGCGCAGACCCCGCCGACGCGTTCACGGTCGTCGTTCCGTCACTGCCCGGTTACGCGTTCAGCGGACCGCCGCCGCCCACGGGGATGACAGGACGTCAAGTCGCGCGACTGTGGCATGAGCTGATGACCGCCGGCCTCGGATATCACCGCTTCGTCGCGCATGGCAGCGATCTCGGGGCCGGCGTGACCGCCTGGCTCGCCCGCGACCAACCAGACGCCGTCGCAGCGATTCATCTAGCGACTCCCGGCCTGGCCGTTGCTCCAAGGCCGCGGACAGAGCGCGAGGAGGACTTTGCACGCGCCGTGCAGGAGTGGACCGCCGAGGAGGGTGGCTACATGCATCAGCACGCCACCAAGCCGGCCACCCTCGGCGCGGCCCTGTCAGACAGTCCCGCCGGACTGGCAGCGTGGATCGGCGAGAAGATCGTCGCGTGGAGCAGCACCCGCCCAGATGGCAGCCCGGCGTTTGATCGCGAACTGCTGCTCGCCACGCTCACGCTGTACTGGACCACCGAGACGATCACGACGTCGCTGCTGCCGTACTGGGCGCACCGCCACATCGCCGGCGCGGCGCTCCCACATGCAGACGTGTCGCCGGTCCCCACAGCGGTCAGCATCTTCGGCGGCGAACGCGTCCCGTTTCCCAAGCCACCTCGAGAACTCGCTGAGCGCTACTACAACGTCACATCCTGGGCTGAACACGCCATTGGCGGCCACTTCCCTGCCGTTGCCGAGCCGGAGCTGCTTGCGCGCACCCTGCGCGACGCGTTTCGCCCGATGCGCTCCCGAGCTTGACACGTACCAACCGCTCGCTCTTCCTCCACGAACGTTCGCCTGCTCGCGCACTCCCCGGCGAGCGGACCTCGCCTCCGGCTCGCAGCCGAAGGAGGCTCGGCGCCCTGCTTGCGCGCCGCCAAGACACTCCTCGCTACACGTCTCACAGTCCCAAATCGCGCGGAAAGCACGACGCTCGCTTTCGCCCGGCTCCACGTGTCTGCGTCGCGCCTGCTGGTGGAGAAAGCCAGGAGCTAGGTCTGATGTCGGTTGCGACCTGCTTTCGTCGTGGCGCAGACTCGGGCCTAGGCCGTCGGTGTGGACGAGACCGTGACGCTTGCTGCTGGCGACCGGTCGTGCCGAGAAGCTCGGCGTGCTCTTTGAGGTAGGTGCGGGGGCGTCTGCCCACGGCCCATCGCCACGCTTGTCCCGTCCGTTGGCGGTGTGGGCTGGCGGCTGGCAAGCTCAGTGTTGGGGATAAGGGGGTCTCTTCTCCGTGCTGCGGAGGATGCGAGAGCTCTCGCTGAGCGCAGGGGGCCGATACACGGGGTTGGTCTGGGCGCGCATCTGCGGACGGCCGTGCGGCTCGTCGCGACGCGGGGAGCGGGCTCCTTGACGTTGGCGTCGATCTTTAACGGAGGACGTCTGGTCTAGCGCGCTCTCGCTGTGATCGCTTCGGGTACGGGTGTCCGCTCTCCGCAGAGCGAGGCGCGCGCTCGCTTCGTCTTCTGTAACGCTCGGTGCTGAGCCGGCAACAGAGGGATATGCGAAGAACACCAGAGCCGCAGAACCGCACGGAGCGCTTTGAAGCGTTGTTCCGTGCGGAGTATCGGGCGGTGGCCGACTACATCGGACGCCGTGCGGAGCCGGACGTGGTCGACGATCTCGTGAACGAGGTTTTTCTCGTCGCCTGGCGGCGGCTTGAGCGAGTCCCGGCTGAGCCGCGCGCCTGGCTGCTGGCGGTGGCGCGAAATGCGATCGGAACCCATATCCGCGGAGCGCGGCGCAGCCGCGCCCTAGCCGTCCGGCTGACCGTCACCGAGGTCGATTGGACGCAGCCGCCACCCAAGGTCGACAGTGGTGAGATGGCTGCTGCCCTGGCCGGGTTGCCGGAGAAGGATCGGGAGGCTCTGATGCTCGTGAGCTGGGACGGCCTCTCACCGAGCGAGGCTGCGGTCGTGCTCGGCGAGAGGCCAGCGAGCTTCCGCGTGCGACTGCACCGGGCCAGGCGGCGACTTGCTCGGGCGATCGAGCGGCCCATCCAGGCACCGGCCCAGGCGAAGCATCGTGACGAACTAAACATCCGCAAGGAGGTCCCCAATGTCTAGAACCATTCACCCCGTGGACATCGACGAGCTGATGCGATCGATGAACCCACTGACGGCAGAGCCATCGAGCACCGACGTCGATCTGGCCCTGCAGCGACTGCTCTCCCAGCTTCCCGAGGCACCGCAACCGCGACCTCGCCGCGTCCGCACGACGCGCCTGCGCCTCGCGCTCGGCGGCACGGTTGCGGCCACGGCCGCCGGTGCCGCTTTCGCTGCGGTGAACCTGCTGCCCGCCTCAACGACGGCTGGCGTTATCGGCAACGCCTCGGCCAAGCAGGTGATCGCTCACGCGGCCGCGGCCACAACCGGACCGAGCGATGGCATCCTGCACGTCGCGCGCACGGTGACCATTGACGGTGGCGCGACGAACGAGACGTACACCACCGAGAGCTGGATGCAGCAGACCGCTCCCTACGACTACTGGGCAAACACACAAAGCAGCTCGTTCACCGGCACCACAACGGTGGCCGGGGGCGACGTCGACGAGTACAACAGCCAGACAAACACGATCACGGAAAGCCACCTCACAGTGCAGCAAGCTCGAGTGTTTCCGCTGCTGAGCGATCCGGCGTATCGCGCCGCGCTCACGCTCCAGCAGACACAGAACACGAGCAGCGCCGCTGACCCCCTGACACTGACCGTTCCTCCGTCGCAGGGCCAGGCACCAGAGACATTCAGCGACCTGCTCACGTCGCTGCTGACGCTGCCCGGCCTGGCGGTGAATCCGAACGCAAGCGTCAACGGCCAGAACGCGATCAGCATCAGCAGTCAGAGTGGCGATGAGGTGCTGTACGTACAAGCCGGCACCTATACACCCCTGCAGTTCGTGCTCACCTACCGAAGCGGCCTCACTTACGGGAGCGACAATACACCGATCTCGGTCACGACCACGTTCAACAGCTATCAGACACTCCCCGCTGGATCAGTCTCGATGCCCGACGTAGCACAGCTACACCCAAACGCCACGGTGACCGAACTGACGGTGCCGGTGATCCACTGAACCTGGCTGAGCCACCGCTCAGCCAGGTTTGCTGTCCGAACGGGTCGCCGAGCCCCGAGCACATAGCGCTCGGCGATCCGTCCTGCANNGCACCATCCAGGCGCGACCGACCGGCTACCTTGTGCCGCTCGCAAACACGTGCAAAGCACCAGGAAACCCGAATTGATTGCCACGATCTTGATCACGGCGCCGGCACCCACTTCGACGCAGAGACGCGCACCTTCAGCGCCCCGCTCGCCGCACCTGCCTTGCGCGGAAAGCGAGTTGGACCGGCGCCGGGTCGCGACCGCCTTGGACGACCTGGGAGCGCGCCGGTTCGGAATCGTTACGCGCGCTCGCGGCGGGCAAGCGAGAGCGTTCGTCACGCCACCTCTCAGACTCCGTTGTCGTCCAACTCGGCCGTCTCGCTGGGTCGAAGGAGGCGATTGGTTTCCGCGAAAAGCAGCTCGTCCGGCCAATCACTGCCAAGGCGCGTGGCCGACCGAAAACAGGTTCTGCCGCCTCGCGGGTGTCGAAGTCCCACGCTTCCGCCGTCCCGCTACGTCTGACCGGCGGCGAGCAGACCGACACCAGCGGCGACGACGACGAGTCCGGCAAGCTGGAAACGACTCAGACGTTCGCCAAAGAGCAGGAACGCCCCGAGCGCTGCGAGCGCCGCGAACTGCGACGCGAGCACGGCGGCCACCGCCAGGCCGTGACGGGCGCCGAGCTCGTAACTGATGATCCCGACAACCTCTCCGGCGGCAGCACCGGCGACCAGCGGGAATGCGCGTCGGGTTAGCCGCAGTGAGCTGCTCAGGCGCAACGGCACCATCATGAAGACGGTCCCAAACAGGCGTGCTGGAACCAGCACCCACAGAACTGACAGCTCGCTACCAGCGCGACCCGCAGCGTAGAGGCTGACTCCGAAGAGCAATGCCACCGGGATCGCGAGCACGGCTGAGCGTACGCCGCCGGCAGACTCGCTGCTCGGGTCTGGATGCCACGCGGCGAGCACGACCCCGCCGGCGACGGCGAGCAGCACCGCTGCTGTCCGTACCGCGAGGTGTGCGCCGAACGCCAGCGCGATCACGGCGGCGATCATGCCCTCGGTCGAAGCGATCGCGCTGATGACTCCCACCTTGCCCCGGCGAAAGGCCACATACTCGATTCGCAGGCCGATGACGTTGGTGCCTCCAGCGAGCGCGATCAGCGCCACGGCGCTCGGCGTGAGCTGCGACAGCGGCGCAAGCAGCGCGGTCGGCAGCGCGATCAGCACAAGGCCGAGACCCATCACCCACGCGAGCGTCGAGGCGGAGCCGATCGAGCGGCTCGCCGCTGTGGCGCACAGTGCCGAGACAGTCCAGCACAGCGCGGCGCCCAGTCCGCCGAGCAGCGCGATCATCGCGCCGAGTCGCCGAGGTGACGAACACCCTCACCGCGGCAGCGGCCATCGCGCTCGTCGACCACACCGGCGACGGTACCCGAGATCGTGCGGACACAGCCAACGAGCGAAACGACGACCATCAGCCTTCCGGAATCCAGTTTCTGCCGACAAGCAGCGAGCGCGCCATCGCGGCCGCCTCAACCGTGGGCGCGCCGCGATCCTCGGATCGCGGCCGTGGCCGCAGGACACACTGCGCCCTCCTCTTCGTCCCCTGCGCTCGTGTCGCCGCGTCGAGGTGGGCTCGCTTGTTCGGCTCGCCTGGGAGCAGGGGTGATGCGAGCGCAGGGATAGTGACTGGATCGAGTCTAGGCAGGCGAGGTCGAGGCGCGGACGATCAACCGTGGTTTGAAGATGAGACGCGGTGGGCCGAGCAGCGGACCGCCGCTGCCGGGCGCGGNNGAGCGGAATGTCGTCGAAGCCGACGATCGAGAACTCGCTCGGCACGGCGACAGAGCCCTCATTCGCGGCGTGGATCAGGCCCAGCGCCAGGAGATCTGTGGCGGCGACAATCGCGCTCGGTGGTTCGCTGAGCGCGCGCAGGGCAGCGAAGGCCTGCTCGGCGCCTGCGATGCTGTTTGCTACGTGGCGGATATACCCGGGCGGCGTGGCGATCCCGACGCCGCTCAGGTAGCTCTCGTAGGCGGCCTGGCGCTCACGGATGTCACCGTGAGCGTCGGGACCAACGAACGCGATCCGCCGATGCCCGAGGGCGACGAGGTGCACGACCGCGGCACGCACTCCAAGACGACGGTTGTCGACGCCGACGCTCGGGAAGCCCTCGGCCTGCGGTGCGGCACCGTGCCAGAGGGCGACCACCCGGATGTGAACCTTGCGCAGGTCCTCGAGCAGGCGCGACTCGTCGCCGACGTCGCCGAGCAGAACCATTGCGTCGCAGTGGCGCGCCTTGAACACCGCGGTTAGCGCGACCGCCTCGTCGCGATCCGCCCGCGCGTGACCAAGCACAACCGAGTAGCCGCGCTTCTCAGCCTCGATCGACAGCGCGTCTATGGCCCCTGCAAAGAACGGGTCGGTGATGTCGCGCACGACCACGCCGAGCAGCATTGTCGGCGCGCCGCGCAGCGCGCGCGCGAACGGGTGAGGCTGGTAGCCAAGCTCCTCCGCGATCGTGCGTATCCGCCGGCGCGTCGCCTCGCTCACGCGGATCCGAACGGGGGCGTCGTTGAGCACGCGCGAGACGGTGCTTTGGGCGACGCCGGCGGCGACGGCGACGTCTTTCGTCGTCGGCGGACGCGACGGCCCGCCGGACCCCGGTCGGCGCCCGGGCACCGTCATCTGCGCACCCCGCGCGCCCGGTCGCAATGTCGACTCACGCCCGGCACGCTCCGCGCCATCGGACGGCATCTGCGACTCCGTCCCTGACGATCAGCGCCCCGACGTCCTGCGGGTCGGCAGTGCAGACGCGCGACGTCGGCGGCCAGCGCGGGGCGGCCCCATCGCCACGATCCCGCGCGAGGCAACGCGCGCGGGACCGCGACTGGCCCCGATCGGTCCGGCCAGCTCGTAGTCAGGTCGCCCTCCAGCGGCTCGTCGTAGGCGACGGTCACGAAGGCCGCTCCTTGGCCGCCGGCTTCGTCAGCCCATGGGAGCGCCGCTGCTTCGCGCGCACGCCGGTCGCGCCTCTCCTTTGACAAGTGGCCCATCGACGAGGCCCCGTTTGCGTGCATGCCGATCAGCTACCAGCTCGGCGATCGAACGAGCCGGATGAGGTTCCAGGACAGCGGCGGCAATGTTGCCGCCAGGCGCTGCCGCTCGAGGTACGCTCCTTCGACCAGGCGCGGCTCGACACGGTTCGGATGCTCCTTGGTGTTTGTCGCCCGCGGATCAGGTGCCGTCAGCGTCGTGTGTTGGACCGCGGGCAGGTCGAGGTCTCGCAGAGTGACTCGCAGCTCTAGTGGTTCGCTCACGCTCCGGTTTACGGCGAAGATCGCGAGCTCTCCGAGCTCCTCATGCCAGACGGCCGTCGCCGCGAGTGCAGGCACCGCGCCGTAGCGTGCCGTGTCGATGGTCGGGCTTGTCGGCTCGACGCGTAGGACGACCCCGTCTCGGGCGTGCGCCGCCGTTAGCGCGAACGGATGGAAGATCGTCTGGCGCCATGCCGGCCCGCTGGTCTCCGTCATGATCGGCGCGATCGCATTCACGAGTTGTGCCAGACACGCGATCCGCACTCGGTCGGCGTGGCGCAGCAGGGTGATCAGCAGCGAGCCCACGACAACGGCGTCGGCGAGCGTGTACACGTTCTCGATCAGCCGGGGGTGCTGCTCCCACTCGCGCCGGGTGAGGTCGCCGAGCTGCGACTGGTACCAGACGTTCCACTCATCGAAGGAAAGGTTGATGCTCCGGTCGCTGCGAACGCACGCACGCACGTGGTCGCACGTGGAGACAACGCTGTCGATGAAGGCGTCCATGTCGCGCGCGCACGCGAGGAAGCTGTCGAGGTCGTCGTCCGCTTGTTCGTAGTACGCGTGTAGCGAGACGTAGTCGACGACGTCGTAGCACTCCTGGAGCACGCTCGCCTCCCACGTTCCGAACGTCGGCATGGAGCGGCCGGAGCTACCGCACGCAACGAGCTCGATAGTCGGGTCGACAAGCTTCATCGCCTTCCCCGCCTCTGCCGCCAGGCGCCCGTATTCGACAGCTGTCTTCCGACCGATCTGCCATGGGCCGTCCATTTCGTTGCCAAGGCACCAGACGCGAATCGCATGCGGCTCAGAATGGCCGTTGCGGATTCGCTGTTCGGAGCGCGCGGTGCCGCGGCGGTGGTTGCAGTACTCAACCAGCGCCCGCGCCGCGTCGACGCCCCGCGTCCCGAGGTTCACGGCCAGCATGGGCTCGACGCCGGCGAGGCGCGTCCAGCGTATGAACTCGTCCGTGCCGATCTCGTTGCGCTCGATCGAGCGCCAGGCGAGCTCGAGGCGGGTCGGCCGCTCCTCGAGGGGTCCGACGCCGTCCTCCCAGTCATAACCGGAGACGAAGTTTCCGCCGGGGTAGCGAGCGATCGTGATGCCGAGCTCGCGGGCGAGGTCGAGCACGTCCGGGCGAAACCCGTGCCGATCGGCGGATGGGTGCGTCGGTTCGTAGATCCCCGTATACACGCACCTGCCGAGATGTTCGACGAACGTCCCGAAGAGCCGCGGGTCGACGGGAGCTACTGCGAAGGCGGGGTCGACGGTGAGCTGTCCTAGCATAGCCTTGCTACCCGATCGCAGCCTCGGTTTCCGGGTCGAAGAAGTAGAGACGGGTCACGTTAACGACGACCTTGAGCGGCTTCCCATCGTGGGCGGAGCTCTGCGAGTCGATCCGCGCTGTGAAGAGAGACTTGCCCTTGCTGCTCTCGAGCTCGTCGAGGTCGGTCGACAGGTCACGCGTGTCCTTGGTGATCACTGGCGGTGCGTCGACCTCGAAGTAGGTGACGAGCTCGGCGCCCATCGGCTCGGCCAGGGCGACTTCGACGTCGAGCAGCGCATCTGGGTCGGCGCGCGGTGCGAACTCTGCGTCCTCCAGATCTTCGGGACGGATGCCGAGGATCACTTCTTTGTCCTTGTAGTTTCCGAGCTGCTTGCGTTGCGAGAGCTGTTCCCGCGGGACGACGATCCGCTGCGATCCGAACTGCGCGAAGAGCTTGTCGCCTTCGGCGACAAGGCGCGCCAGGACCATGTTCATCGCCGGTGAGCCGATGAAACCGCCCACAAACAGGTTCACGGGGCGCTTATACAGCTCCTCCGGAACGTCCACCTGCTCGAGCGCACCCTGTCGCATCACGGCAACTCGATCGCCCATCGTCATCGCTTCGGTCTGGTCGTGGGTGACGAAGATAGTCGTCGTCTTCAGCTGCTGGTGGACGCGGGCGATCTCGGTTCGCATCTGCACGCGCAGCTTCGCATCGAGGTTCGAGAGGGGCTCGTCCATCAGGAACGCCTGCGGCTCGCGGACGATCGCCCGGCCCATCGCGACGCGCTGGCGCTGCCCACCGGAGAGCGCGGCGGGGCGACGACCCAGAAGCTCCCCGATACCCAGCATCTTGGCGGCCGCGGTGACGCGCGCCCGCCGCTCCTGCTTCGGCATCTTTCGCAGCTTCAGTCCGAACTCCATGTTGCCGTACACGGTCATGTTCGGGTACAGGGCGTAGTTCTGGAACACCATCGCCGTGTCGCGCTCCTTTGGCGTGAGGTCGTTGACCACGCGCCCGCCGATACGGATGATCCCGTGCGTGATCTCCTCCAGGCCCGCGGCCATCCGCAGCGCGGTCGACTTGCCCGAACCTGACGGACCGACTAGCACGATGAACTCGCCGTCGTTGATCTCCAACGTGAGCGAGTCCACGGCAACGGTGCCGTCGGTGAACCGCTTGGTGACGTTCTCGAACGAAATGTTTGCCACGGTCTTTCCTCGATCCTCAGGAAGTCAGTACGGCGACGCCGAACGGGTCTAGTACGACGCGGCCCGAGCGCTTCGCGCCGCTCAGGAGGTCGAGCTGCTCCCCGTCGATCTCGACGCTGACCTCCTGCGACCCGTGGTTGAGCAGGAAGAGCAGCGAGCGTCCGTCGGCCGACCGGCGCACCGCCTCGACTCCCGGCGGCGCAGCCACGGTCGGAGCGACGTTCGCCTCGGTGGCAAGCCGCCTCACCAGCTCGGCGGTGGCGCCAGGATCGGGGCGGGTTCCGACGTACCACGCCCCGGCGTTGCGCGTCACTGCGGCACGCCCCTCGAGCCAGCCGTCGGCGAAGGTTCCAACGACCTCCGCCCCTTCGAGCTCGATCCAGTCGCGCCAGTGCTCACAGGTATAGCGCTGCTCGCCGAGCACGACCGAACACGGCTCGTTGTCGGGCAGCGGCCAGAACTCCTTCACGACGATGCCGAGCAGCTTGCGCAGCGGCGCCGGGTAGCCGCCC
>PMKB01000256.1 GCA_003157595.1 Solirubrobacterales bacterium | reverse complement strand
CGCGGTGTCCCAGACCGGCGACTGACAGGCCTCCAGGCGACGGCTGTCCTCGTCCTCCACGGTGAAGCGTTCGAGGCCGTCCAGCCCGGCCTTCATCAGCGGGTGCGCGATCGCGTAGCCGCGCAGGTGCAGCGCGATCAGCGAATAGACCCACGGCGGCTGGATGCCGCCCCAGGATCCGTCCGCTTCCTGGCGGCGAACGATCCAGCGCTCAGCTGCGGCGAGGCCGGCTTCGCGCAGCGGGCGGACGGCGCGCCGTCCATAGAGCGCCAGTGCGCGGTCGGCGAGGGCGAGCGCGCGGGCGGTTGCCGAGTGACCGCGCGAACGCGTCCACTCCCGGGGACCGCGCAGCTCGTCGAGCCTGAAGGGCAGCGCGCGCGTCGGGCGCACGGCAAGTACGATCGAGAGCGCGACGACCGTCTGGCGCGCCCAGCAGGCGAAGTCGTAGATGCTCACCGGGGCCCACGCCGGCAAGAGCATCAGCTCCGGAGGCAGCTCGGGCACGTGCTTCCACGGCCACGCGCCGAACAGCGCCAGCCAGATGTGGGTGAACACCCGCGCGCCCTCCACGCCGCCGCCGGCGCGCACGAACGCCGCCGCGGAGCGCATGTGCGCGCCGTCGGGGGCGTCGCCGGCCAGGCGCAGCGCGACGTAGGCCTCGATCGTCGTCGAGAGATCGCCGGGCCCGCCGTAGAAGTTGCTCCACGAACCGTCGTCGCGCTGTTGTGAGCGGATCCAGGTCGCGGAACGATCGGTCGCGGCCGCTTCGCGGATGCCGAGGAATTCGCGCAGCAGGATGTCCTCGGCGTCCATCGTGACGTTCGTCTCCAGCTCCCCCTTCCACCAGCCGCCGGGGTCCTGCAGCGAGAGCAGATGCTCGCGGGCGCGCTTCAGCGCCGCCAGCGAGTCGGGCGCCGATGGACTGGCCCCGTCGCGCAGCACGACTCCGCCGCCGACCGTCGCGGCTTCACGATCCCCGATCATCAGGCACATATAGCGTTTTGCTCGCAAGAACGCAATGGCCGCGGCCGCCGCTTGGCATTGTCGCGCCCGCTACGCGAACGCGTTCGCCCCGACGGTGACCGCTGGTCTCGCGGCCACCGGCTTGCACCTGCGCCGAGCTCCGGTCGCGGTCGCCTTCAGGTGTGCTACCGTCGCGCGCCATGCGCCGGCTGGCCGTCCTTGTTGCCGCTGTGGGACTTGCGATTCCGGCGCTTGTCGCCGCCGCGCCGGCGTCTGCCGCCGGCGGCCTGAGGCTGACGGGCACCAATGTCAACGGCCCGGTCGGGGCGATCGTCAGCGACGCGCACTGGGGCGTGAAGGGCGTCGTCGCCGCCTACGTTCCCCGCCAGCGGGTGACGCTGCACGTGTTCGACAACGGCGCGCTCGTGCTCTCGCGCACGGTGCGGGTTCACCGCGACGGAGCGCACGGCGTGTTTCGCGATTCGCTGCGGATCGGCGGCACCGGCCGGCTGACGGTCCGGGCGATCCACTTTGCGACGCCGGCGCAGGGACGGCTCGTCTCGTCCGCGTTCTCGCTGTGGCTCGTGGCGCCCCAGGTGTATCCGGGGGAGGCGAGCTACGCCGTGCGCATCCTGCAGCATCAGCTCAGCGCCATGCACTACGTGATCGGCGCCCCCGGCGTCTACGACGCTCGCACGCAGCGGGCCGTGCTCGCCTTTCGCAAGATGGCCGGCCTGGTCCGCAACGTCGTGGCGGACGCGTCGGTGTTCGGCGCGCTCGCCGCCGGCGAGGGCAGCTTCACGATCCGCTACCCGTCGCAGGGCCGCCACGTCGAGGGCGATCTGACCCATCAGGTGCTCGCGCTGATCGGGTCCAACGGCGTCGTGCAGCGGCTCTACCCAATGAGCTCCGGCAAGCCGTCGACGCCGACCACGCTCGGGTCCTTCACGGTCTACCTCAAGGAATTCGGCACCAACAGCGACGGCATGGTGGATTCGAACTTCTTCAACGGCGGCGACGCGATTCACGGCTACGCCGAGGTGCCGACCTACGCCGCGAGCCACGGCTGCCTGCGCGTGCCGATCCCGGATGCGGCCTCGATCTACGCCTGGGTCCAACTCGGCACGCCGGTCGACGTCTACTACCGCTGAGCTGGTTTTTAGGGGCTCCTTTCGTCGCCGGCCATGGCGCGCGCGCCACACCTGGCCGTCCGTGGTGGTGGGTGTGCCCGCCCGCTCGACCCGCCGGCGGCCTGGAGGCGCTACGCTGATCGTCCGGCGGATTGCCTACTCGACCAGGGCGCCTCGCGCGCTCGGCCGGGCACCGCACCGACTTCGGTCGGTGGCCTGTCCCGGTGGTCGGGAGTGTCACGCCAACCCAGGCAAGACACAAAGTCCTGGGACGTAGTAGTTGAGCGGCGATCCATGACCGGGCGGATCCGGGCGAGCCTTGTGCTCGCCCGGCCGCATTTTCGCAGGCAGGTGTGCACGCTCCTCGCTCCGGCGGGTTGCAATCTGCTAGCTGCGTGGGAACCGTAGCAGCAGGCGGTTGCATCTTGCAACCAGATGCCCTAGGCTGTTGTGGCCATGCCCTACCGGCCGTTCGAGACACAGAACTGCTCAATTGCCGCCGCGCTCGCCGTCGTCGGGGAGCGCTGGACGCTGCTGGTGATGCGTGAGGTCCTGCTCGGCAGCCGCCGCTTCGGGGAGATCAGGCGCAACACCGGGGTCGCACCCAACATCCTCAGCGACCGCCTGAACACGCTCGTGGAGCAGGGCCTGCTCCGCCGCAGGCTCTACAGCGAGCATCCGGAGTCCCACGACTACCACCCGACCGCCAGGGGAGCGGATCTCGCTCCGGTGCTGATCGCCCTGATGCAGTGGGGTGACAAGCACGCCGCCGGTCCGCACGGCGCTCCGCGTGTGGTCGTGCACGCCGCCTGTCACCACGACGCCGAGCCGCGCCTGCATTGCTCGCACTGCGGCGAACCGCTGCGGACCGGCGAGATCCAGGTTCGCCCAGGCCCGGGCGCGGACGGCGCGCCGGTGCAGGTGCCGCTGCCGGCGACCGGCTGAGCAGCGCCCGTCGCCGCGCCGGTCCGGCCGTCTGGTGGGCTAAATTCCGGCCACTGCCGTTTCGAACTCGCCGGGGTGCCCGATGACTCGCAAACCGTATCTGCTGCTGGTCGGTGTGCTCGTCGGTGGGGCGCTCGCGGCCGGCTGTGGCGGCAGCGCGGCCAAACAGGCGCAGACGACCACGGGCAACGCCGGTGTCACGAGCTCTACGAGTGCGAGCGCGAGCGCGACCGCGAGCGCGACCGCGAGCGCAACCGCGTCGAACACCGTCAGTGCCAGCAGTGCCAGCACCAGCACGAGTGGGACTCGGAGCACCTCCACTTCGACGGCCTCGACCTCGTCGAGCCCTGGCGCCACAACGACGACTCCGGCTCCGGCGAGCCCGTCGCAGAACCTGGCGGCGGCCGTTGCCGTGTGCAAGCGCGAGGTGGCGAGCGCGACGGCGCTCACCTCGGCTGAGCGCTCGCAGCTCACGAACGTCTGCACCGTCGCCGGGTCGGGCGACCGGGCGCGGCTGCGGGCCGCCGAGCGCCAGGTCTGCCGCACGGTGATCAAGGACTCGGCCCCGGGCCTGAGCGGCCCGGCTGTCACCGCGGAGGAGCAGACCTGCGACAGGCTCTGAGCGCCGCCACCGACCGGGTCGGCGCCAGGTGTCGCGCGCGAGCGCCCGCTCAGCCGGCTGCCGGCGCCGGGCTGATGCGCAGCAGCACGGTCGAATCTCCCTGGACCTGTGAGCTGAAGGAGCCGGTCGAGCTCGAGTGCTGGTTGGTCCAGAGGTTCGTCACGCTGTAGGAATGGGCGCCGGGCAGGCCGAGCGCGCTCGCGCTGGTCGAGAGTGTGATCGCGGAGGAGCCGCGGTTGAGCAGCGCGACGGCGTAGTTCTCGTTGATCAGCGGCTTCTTCCAGACCTCGCCGCTGCCGGACGCGGACACGAGCGTCCCCTGGACGCCGGCTGGATCCTGGTCGATGGCGATCACAGCCTTGTTGGAGAGCGTGGTGAGGCTGGCCTTGCTCATCGTCACCAAGCTGTCTGAGATCATCAGCGGGGCGGCCAGCATCGCCCACATGCTGAACTGCGTCTGGAATTGGGCCGTGTTCATGCCCTGGCCGGGCCCGAGGTAGTCAGGGTCGTTCCAGTGCCCCGGCCCGGCCGCGAGCGGTGAGGTCGCGTCGGCGTCGATGTTGCGCAGCACGGAGTTGAACGGCACGTTGCCGGGCGAGCCGACGTCGGTGTCGGTGCGCCAGCTGGTGGCGATCGTCGAGCCGAAGGAGTAGGAGGCGAAAGCCGACTGGTTGAAGACCGGCACGCCTGTCGACTTTTGGCCCGGCTGAAGGTAGTTGCAGATGTTCAGGATGATCGGCCGGTGGCTCGAGTTGTTGACGATCGCCGCGTGGATCTGCGTGTACTGGGTGGCCGGGTCGAGGCTGGCCGCGATGCCGCCGCACCAGTCGACCTTGAGCGCGTCCACGCCCCAGGAGGCGAGCGTGTTGATGTCCTGCTGGTAGTGCCCGAAGGCGCCGCCCTTGCTCCCGCAGCCGGTCGAGCCGCCGTCGGTGTAGACGCCGAGCTTGAAGCCGTTCTCGTGCAGCGTGGCGGCCAGCCATGCGATCCCGTGCGGCCACTGCGTGGTGCTCGGGGCCATGTTGCCCTGCGCGTCGCGCTGGCCCTGCCACCAGCCGGCGTCGAGCCAGATCAGGCGGTAGCCGTCGGCCTCCAGGCCGGTGGACTTCAGCAGGCTGGCCTGCTGGAGGATCGACGTCTCGTTGAAGCCGCCGCTGATCGCGAAGTAGGTGTCCCAGCCCATGTAGGGGGTCGGGGCGAGGGCTGCGGCCGTGGACTGGGCGCGCGCGCTCCCGCTCGTCGGCAGCGCGCCGAACAGCGCGAGTGCCAGTGCGCTAGCGAGCGCGATGCGCCGCAATGCGCTTGCCCTTCTGCGTGAAGGTGAGCTTGTCGGTCTGCAGCGTCGCCTTGAGCGTCCCGATCAGCGTCCCGCTGACGGTGAGCGTGACAGCCAGGGTGTGCTGCTTCTTCAGCAGCTTGCGGCCGGCGGCGTTCAGCGACACCGAGAGCGTCTTCTTCGCCCCGGCGGCAAGCTTGAAGGTCGCCGTTCCGACGGGGACCTTCTGGCTTTGGTGGTGTGCGGTCTTGACCCCGACGAGCGCCAGCGTGATCGCGCAGCCGCCGGTCGCCTGGCGCGAGCAGGTGACGGGCGCGCTGACCGAGGTCGCTCCACGCTTGTCGGTGCCGACGACGCTCTCGCTGACCGTGGCCCCCGACTGCGACGGCACGCCGTCATAGCCGCTGGTCGCCGTGGTGGCGCCGCCGTCACCGGCGACCGTCACCTGGCAGGCGAGGTGGTGGGTCTCGTCGGCGGCGACGATCACGTAGGTGGTCGAGGTCGCAGCCGCGATCGCGACCGTGTCTCTCGTCCACTGGTAGCTGATCGTCTCCGCCCCGGTCGTCGTGACGTTCGCCTTGCAGGTCAGCGTGCTGCCGAGCGCGGGCGTGCCGCTGATCGAGGGACTGGCCTTCAGTGGCGCCGGCGTGGTGAAGCTGGCGTCGGCGCCGTCGCCCGTCGCTACGCCGCTTGAGGCGACGATCCGGAAGTGGTAGCTCGTGGACGCGTTCAGGCCGACGAGCGACGCGGTTACCGCTTGGGCGCCGCCGGTCGCGCTCGGCATGACGGTGCACGGCACGCTCGAGCCGTAAGCGCTGGTCGGGCCGTAGTCGAAGTGGCAGTCGGCGAGCGTCGCGTCGTTGGGGTTGACGCTGGCCGCAAGCGACGCCGTCGTCTGCGAGGAGACCGTGCCCGCGCCGGTCGCGACCACGGGCGCCGCCAGCGTCGCGGACATCGTGTACCCGCGGTTGTCGGTGGCGACGCAGAGGCCGGCCGAGAGGCAGGCGACGCCGGTCAGCGCGTGGCCGGAGTCGATCGTCGTCTGCGTCCACAGCGGCTGGCCGCCGGCGGCATTGTCGCTTTCCAGCACCGCTCCGGTGCCGCTGCCGTCGGCGACGACGCAGTCGCCAACGTCGCTGCACGAAGCCGCCGTGAGCGGGTTGCCGTTGTCGATATCGGTCCACGACCAGGTCACCGAGGACGCGGAGATGTTCGCCGTGTCATACACGGTGCCGTCAGCGGCGGCCAGCAAACAGGCCGCCGAGCTGTTGCACGACAGCGCCAGCACCGAAACGTCCCCGGTCAGCTGTATGCCCGGCCACGACGAGCTCGTCGGCGTCGCGGGCACCAGGGCGTCGCCGAAGTTGTCGGCCGCGACGCACAGCGCGGTCGTGGGGCAGGAGATCGCGGTGATGGGGTGGACGGGGCTGACGTCGACCGGCGTCTTCGTCCACGACGGGCTGCCCGGCGTGCCGGGCGTCGCCGACGTCAGGACGTCGCCGACGTTGTCGACCACGACGCAGAGCGTCGTCGACGGGCAGGCGATCCCGTTCAGCTGGGTCGTCCCGTCCCCGATCGCCTCGGGCGTCCACGCCGCGGTGCTCGCCGGCGCCGTGCTCGAGTAGACCGAGCCATGGTTGTCGGTGGCGAAGCAGAGCGTGGTCGAGGGGCACGAGATCGCGGTGAAGGAGTGGCCGGAGTCCATCAGCACCGGCGTGCTCCAGCTGCCGGCGGCCGGGGAGGTGCTGTAGAGCGCGTTGCCGTTCCCGTCGAGCGCGACGCACAGCGAGACCGACGGACAGCTGATCGCCGTGATCCCCTTCGCGCCGCCCGAGGAGTCGGCCTGCACCGCGCCGCTCCAGCCGAGCGGTGCCTGGGCGTGGGCGGCGGCGACGCCGATCGTGACGGCGCAGGTCGCCGCCACGAAGACCAGGCCAGCGCGCCGTGCTCGTGCTCCGATGCTCGTGGTGCCCATCGTCATACCTCCTGCGTTGCTCCACCCCGAAACCCGTGGCGGGCGCGTTCGGAGCGGCGATGCAGACAGCCGCTCCCAGGCGAGGTTAGAGCACGCGCTCGGCCGGCGGGCCGCGAACCACGGCTTGCAACGGTGCGACCACCGGCGCCGCCGGCCGGCGGTAGTGTGACGGCTGCCGATGCCCGAGCTGATCGTCAACAACCTGCTGCGACGCATCGGCCGAACCCTGCTGACGGCCCTCGGCGTCGGACTCGGCGTGGCCACGATCGTCGCGCTGCTGTCGGTCAGCGCCGGGCTGACGCAGACCGCGGCCGGCTTCATCCACCTCGGCGATTCCGATCTCGGCGTCTTCCAGTCGGGTGTGTCGGACCCGACGGTGTCGGTGCTGCAGACCACGCTGGTCGCGCGGCTGCAGCGCAATCCCGATGTCGCGAAGGCGACGCCGCTTGTGCTGATCGTCGGCAAGGTGCCGGCCAGCCCCTCGGCGTTCGTCTTCGGCGCCGAGGTGCACGGCTTCTTCGTGCAACGGCTCGTGTTCGCCGCCGGCGGGCAGCCGTCCGCCGGTGCGATCGCCGTCGGCGACGGTCTCGCCGCGAGCCTGCATCTGACGCCGGGCGCGAAGCTGATGGTCGACCACCATCGCTTCACCGTCTCCGGCGTCTACCACTCCGGCGTTCCCTACGAGGACGAGGGGGCGGTTCTGCCGCTTGCGGCCGCGCAGGCGATCAGCGGTCTGCAGGGCGAGGCGACCACGATCCCGGTCGAGCTGGCGCCCGGGGCGAGCACGGCCGCCGCGACGCGGTCGATCCAGCACGAGTTCCAGGGGACGCAGGTGATCGCCGACCCCGGCGAGGCGGCGCGCGCCGGCGCCAACGGGGCGCTGATTCACAGCGCCACGCTCGTGATCATCATCATCGCCCTGATTCTCGGCGCGATCAGCGTCACCAACACGATGGCGATGTCGGTGCTGGAGCGCCAGGGGGAGCTGGCGCTGCTCAGCACCGTCGGCTGGAGCGCCCCGCGCGTCGCCGCGCTGGTGATCGGCGAAGGGATCGGCGTGAGCCTGCTCGGTGCGGCGATCGGCCTCGTCTTCGGCGTGCTCGGCAGTCTGGCGCTGATCAAGCTGCTCGGCGCCGGAGCCTACGTTTCGCCGCAGATCACGGCGTGGGGGCTGGGCCGCGGCCTGCTGGTTGGCGTCTCGATCGGCGTCCTCGGCGGCCTCTACCCGGCCTGGCGCGTCACGCGGATGGCGCCGCTGAGAGGTCTGTCTCGGGCTGCGTGAGCACGCCGTCGGTGACGGTCACCATGCGGTCGGCGCGAGCCCCGACCTGGGGGTCGTAGCTGACGACGATGACGGTCATGCCGCGGCGCTGGCGGATCTCGGACAGCAGGTCGAGCACGCGCTGCGAGGTGATCGAGTCGACCGCGCCCGTCGGCTCGTCGGCGAGCAGCAGGCGCGGCTCGTTGGCCAGTGCCCGGGCGATCGCGACGCGCTGGCGCTCGCCGCCGGAGAGCTCGGCCGGCTCGTGATCGGCCCGGTCGGCGAGGCCAACCTCCTCGAGCAGGCCCAGCGCACGCTCTCGACGCTCGCGGCGGTGCATGCCGGCGCCGATCAGCGCCACCTCGACGTTGGCCTGGGCCGTGAGGTTGATCAGCAGATGGTGCTGCTGAAAGACGAACCCGACCAGTTCGCGCCGATGGCGCGGCGCGCGCGGCTCACGCCAGATCTCGCGGCCGTCGATCAGGATTCGCCCGCAGGTCGGCTCCTCGAGCCCGCCGATCAGGTTCAACAGCGTGCTCTTGCCGGAGCCTGACCGCCCGGTGACGGCCAGAAACTCGCCCGGCGCGACGTGCAGGTTCGCGTCGCGCAGCGCGTCGACCGATCCGTAGCGGCGCCCGGCATGCTCGACGCGGACGTCGGCGCCGGCCGAGGCTCCGGCGGCCCCTGCCGATGCGCCGTCGGCGCTGACCGCCTGACTCACGTGTGCGACTTGATCGCCCAGTCGAGCTTCACCGTGTGGCCCGCCGAGGTGATCACCACGCTGAGCGTCAGCGGCTCGCCCAACGAGCTCTGCGGGAACACGAGGCTGTCGCTGAAGTGGCCGGTGAAGCTGAAGTGCTTGTTGTTCTTCACATACCCCGTGCCGACGACGGCGCCGTCAAAGAGGAACTGGTAGACGGCGGTCGCGTGCGCCGGCTTGCCGCTCAGCGTGGCCGTCACCGTGATCGGCCACTTCGCATTGACCTTCGGGTTGTGGCTGCTCGGCTGGAGCTTCGCGGTCAGCGGCCCGGAGGTGCCCGTGACGAGCGGCTTCGAGGCCGCGCTGCCTGCCGTGACGCAGATGCCGAGGCTCAGGGCGCCGGCAGCCAGCCCGCTGATGATGAGTCGCCTCGTTCGTGCCATCGCGCGTGTCGAATGATAGCTCTCCCTAAACGTCGCCTAAACGGCGAGCGCGTAGATCGTCGACGCAACGGCCGTGGCGCGAGCTACAGCGCGCGTGCGGCTTCCTCGGCAGCTTCCAGACGGCGCTGCACGAGATCCAGGCCGCGCTCCCAGAAGCCCGGGTCGCGCAGGTCGACGCCGACGATCGCGCCGAGATCCTCGGGACTGCGCGAGCCGCCGCTTGAGAGCAGCTCGAGGTAGCGTCGCTCGAAGTCCGCGCCCTCCGCGAGATAGCGGTCATAGACCGAGAGCGCCAGCAGCTGGCCGTAGGCGTACGCGTACACGTAGCCTGGCGTGTTGATGAAATGGGGGACGTAGGACCACCACGAGCGGTAGTCGTCGGTGACCTCGACGGCATCGCCGAGGAACTCCTCCTGGGTCTGGCCCCACAGCTCGCCGAGGCGCTCGACCGAGAGCTCCCCGCGTTCGCGACGTTCGGTGTGCGCCAGGCGCTCGAACTGGTTCATCGTGACCTGGCGGAAGACCGTCGCGATCGCGCCCTCGATGTCCTCGGCGAGCAGCGCCAAGCGGGCGGCCGGCGTCGGCGAGGCTTCGAGCAGCCGGCCGAAGGTCAGCGCCTCACCGAACACCGAAGCCGTCTCGGCCAGCGTCAGCGGCGTCCCCTGATGGAAGATCCCCTGCCTTGCGGCGAGTGCGGCGTGCACGCCGTGGCCGAGCTCGTGCGCGAGGATCAGCACGTCGCGCCGGCGGCCGGTGAAGTTGAGCAGCACGTAGGGGTGCACCGACGGGACCGTGTAGGCGCAGAAGGCGCCGCCCTGCTTGCCGTGGACGGGTGGTGCGTCGATCCAGTGCTCGGCGAAGAAGCGCTCCACCAGTTCGCCCAGGGTTGGCGAGAAGGAGGCGTAGGCATCGAGCACGAGCGCGCGTGCGGCCGGCCAGTCGACGGTCTCCTCGTCGGTGGCCAGCGGCGCCATCCGGTCGTAGTCGGCGAGTCGGTCGATGCCCAGCAGCGACGCCTTCAGCCGGTACCAGCGCCGCGCCAGCTCGTAGCGCCCCCGCACCGCGGAGATCAGCGCCGCCACGGATTCGTCGCTGGCCTCGTTGGCGAGGTTGCGCGCGGCCAGCCAGTGCTGGTAGTGGCGCAGGCGGTCGTCGGTCGCCTTGTCCACGAGCAGCGTGTTGAAGATGTAGGCCCGCGTGCGCAGGCCCGGCTCGAGCGCGCGGGTGACGGCCTGCGCGCTCTCGCGGCGCACGTCGCGCGAGGGCGAGCTGAGGCGGGCGAGCGCGACATCCAGCGTCGCCGTCTGCTCCAGCTCCACCTCGATCGAGGACGTCAGCTCGCCGAACAGGCGCGCCCACGCGCCCGCGCCGCTGAGCGACTTCTCCGTCAGAATCAGCTCCTCGGGCTCGCTCAGCAGATGCGGCCGGTAGCGGCGCGCGGTGCTCAGATGGTGGCGGCAGAAGGCCAGGCCGTCGTGGGCGAGCAGCTCGTCCACCCGTGCGTCGCTCAGCGCAGCCCACTCGAGCTCGAAGAACAGCAGCGTGGTCGCGAGCGTGGTCGAACGCTCCTGGACGCGGGCGACGAGCGCCCCGCGCGCGGGGTCGGTCGTGTCGGTCGAGAAGTCCAACGCGGCGTAGGACTCGACGCGGCCGACCAGGTCGTAGATCGCTGCCAGCGCGGTCATCGCGGCAGCCAGTCCGTCGCCGTCGATCGTCTCGAGCGCACCGCGGTAGCGCTGTGCGAATTCCCCGGCCCGCTGCAGCCCCTCGTCGAGTAGCGCCTCGACCGTCTGCTCGCCGGCGTCGGGGACCAGATCGGAGAGATCCCAGCGAACCTGCTCCGGTGACTCGCTCGTGCTCATCGTCGGGCAAACCCTATCCGTCCGGTCTCGCTGCTCTGATCCTGAGCGTGCTGTCTTCGACGAGAGGTGGATTCGATGCCCACTGCACCGACCGCGACGACGAGTGAACAGGAGCGGGCGCAGGCCTTTGTCGAGCTCGGATTCGACGCGACCCAGGCGCTGATGCTCGCGGCGACGCGCGTCGAAGGGGAGTGCGTCGAGCCCGCTCAGGTGCGCCGCCTGCTCGACTGCGGCTGCTCGCACGACCTGGCCCTGCGAATCGTCGTGTAGGGCTTGTGCGCCCGATGGCGCACAGGCGCGACTCACCGTTGTGGCGGTGCGACGGCGACGACTCGTAGTGTGGCCGCCGGTGACTCGTTGGCTTTGAGCAGCGCAAGGCCCTCGGCCTCGAGATCGTGCCAGGCGCTCGCCGTCACTGCTGCGAACGGTGAGACCTCGAGCGTTGCGGTTCTCGCGCTGCGTTTGACACTCCAGGTGGCGCAGACCTCGCCGTCGTTGAGCACCGTGGCCTTGACGCGGAGGTTCTTGGTCACCAGGTGGCGGCGGTGCTCCTCCGCGATCAGCCGACTGCGGTCGGCGTGCGCCAGCACGAGGCTGTCGAACTCCGGCAAGAAGCGCACCGGCGCCGGGGTATCGGCGCCCGGGCGCGGCGCCTGCGGCAGGTCGAACAGCTCGCGGCCGCGCTCGTCGGTGAAGTTCGCAAGCTCCGGGCGCAGCGCCTCGAAGGTCGGCGCGAGGCCCGCCAGTCCCGACCACTGCTGGGCGTCGGCGACGGTGGCCGGGCCGTAGGCCGTGAGGTAGCGCCGCACCAGCTCGCTCGCGCCCGCGCTCTGCTGCTGCGGCTGCGCCAGCCGCAGCAGCGGGTCGCGCGGGAAGCCGAAGCGGTCGTCGGTTGGGACCATCACCAGCGGGACATGCGTGCGGGCCGCGTAGCCGAGCGCACGCGCGTCGTGCTGGGGGAACTGCTCGTGCAGCAGCGCTCGCAGCTCGGCCGCGGTGCGCGGCCGTTCCGAGAGCAGGGCCTGCACGGCACTGCGCAGAGCGTCGAGGTCGAGCGTGTCGACGCGGTCGCTGAGCACCCTGGCCGCACGCGCGAGCGCCGGCTGGCAGACGGGGCGAAACAGCGACCAGTCGGCCGCCGTCACCAGATGCAGCGTCGCGCGGAAGAGCGGACCGCGCACCAGCGCCCCGGAGCGCACGGCGGCGATCAGCTCGTCGTGCTGGAAGGCCTCGAGGCGCGACCACAGGCCGATGAACGGCGGGCGCGGCTCCTGCGCCTGCATGCCGGCGAGCGCTGCCACCGCCTCGACGGCACCGATCGGTGCGCGCTGCAGCAGCAGCTGGCGTGCGAGCGTGGCCCGCCCCAGCTCGCGTCTGCTCAGCAGCGGCGGCGCCAGCGGCGGCGAGTCAGTCGCGGCGCGCCTCCCACGAGAACCCGCGCACCGCCAGCACGACCCCGACGAGCGTCCAGATCCCGAGGACTCCCAGGGCGGTGAGGTGGCTGGAGAGGCCGCCGTGGTGCGCGACGAGCCCGCCGGAGATGCCGATGATCAGGTGGTCGAGCGGAAGGGCCTGGGAGATGTCGCGCAGGAAGCTCGGCACGTGCTTGACGTCGAAGAAGACACCGGAGATCAGGATCACCGGCACGAACACGGCGTTCACGACGGCGGGAGCGGACTCGAAGTTGGGGATCGCGTGCGACAGGGCGACCCCGAGTGAGGCGAAGCAGACGACGCCGAGCGCCACGAAGATCACCAGCTCGCCCGGGTCCGACGGCCAGCCGAGGCCGAAGAACACCCGCCCGGCGAGCACCACGATGACGATCTGGATGGCGGTGTTTGTGACCGCGTTGAGTGCCAGGCCGCCGAGGTAGGTGCCGCTCGGCAGAGGGGTGCCGCGCATCCGCTTGAGCACGCCCTGCTCGCGCAGGAAGGTCAGGTTGTAGGCCAGCGCGGTGAACGTCGTCGACATCACGCTCATGCCGGCGATCCCCGGCACGATGATCCGCAGCTCGTGGCGATTTCCGCTGACGATCGCGCCGAACAGCGCGAGGAAGATCAGCGGCAGCAGGAAGTTGAAGAAGGCGGCGCTGGGGTTGCGCCAGAACAGGTGGCGCTCGAAGCGGTACTGGCGCCAGAGCAGGGCGAGGGACTCAGGCATCGGCGGTCAGCTCGAGGTAGATCTCCTCGAGGCTCGGGCGCGTGACGGAGAGCCCGTCGAGCGGCTGGTCGTTCGCGAGCGCGGCGCTGGTCAGCTCGTGCAGCAGGCGCGTCGGGTCGTCGGTCTGGTGGACCACGAGCTCGCCGTCGACGAGGTGGGCGACGCGGTAGCGCGAGCCGCCGCCGACCCCCAGTTGCGCCGGCGAGCCCTCGGCGAGGATCCGCCCGCCCTTGATGATCGCGACGCGGTCGGCGAGCTCCTGGGCCTCGTCGAGGTAGTGCGTCGTCAGCAGGACGGTCTTGCCAAGATCCTTCAGTGAACGGATCGTCTTCCACGCCGTGCGCCGCGCGGCCGGATCGAAGCCCGTCGTTGGCTCGTCGAGGAAGATCAGCTCGGGGTCGCCGATCAGTGCCAGGGCGAGGTCGAGCCGCCGTCGCTGGCCGCCCGAGAGCTTGCGCGCGCGCTCGTCGCGCTTCTCGCTCAGGCCGACCAGATCGATCACCTCCTCGACGTCGCGTGGATGGGGGTAGAAGCCGGCGAAATGGGCGATCACCTCGGCGACGCGCACCTGGCTGTAGATGCCGCTGCTCTGCAGCACGATGCCGACGCGCCGGCGCAGCTCCCGCGAGCGCGCCTGCGGGTCGTGGCCGAGCACGCTGACGGATCCGGAACTGCGCGCCCTGTAGCCCTCGAGGATCTCGACGGTGCTCGTCTTGCCCGCCCCGTTGGGGCCGAGCAGTCCGTAGATCTCGCCGCGCGCCACGTTGAAGTCGATGCCGCGAACCGCCTCCAGCTCGCCGTAGGTCTTGCGCAGGTCTCGGACCTCGATCGCGGGGCTGCTCGCCATGGGCGCCATCATGCCAACATGCGCGCCGCTCTCGACGCTCGTCGGGGTCTGGTCCCCTGGCGGCCGGCGGCGCCGCTACCAGTGCACGCCGCGCAGCAGGTTCGCGAGCGCGATCTGCTGAGCCGACGCCGGCTGCTCGGCGGGTTGCTCGCCGCCCGCGGGCGGCGAATCTGGAAACAGCCGGTAGGTGGCGTGGAGCAGCTGGTCGACGAGCTTCGGCGCCAGGGCGTAGGCGACCTCGCCGACGGTGCCAAGGCGGGTGCCGATCTCCTTGGGCTTGGAGCGGATCGCCTCGCAGATCATCTCCGCGGCCTCCTCGGCGCTGATCGCAGGGAAATCCTGGTAGAGCCTGGTCGGCTCGATCATCGGCGTGCGCACGAGCGGCATGTGGATCGTCGTGAACGTGATGCCGTCGCCGATCACCTCGCTGGAGACCACGCGGGTGAAGGCGTCCAGCGCGGCCTTCGAGGCCACGTAGGCGGAGAAGCGCGGCGGGTTGACCTGAACGCCGATCGTCGAGACGTTGACGATGTGGCCGCCGCCGCGTTCGCGCATGTGCCCGAGCATCAGCATGGTCAGCCGGGCGGCGCCGAAGTAGTTGAGCGCCATCGTGCGCTCGTAGTCGTGGAAGCGGTCTTCGGCGAGCATCGCGGAGCGCCGGATCGAGCGGCCCGCGTTGTTGACGAGCACGTCCACCGGGTAGGAGGCGAGCACGCGCGCGACGAGCGTCTCGACCGACTCGCGCTCGGAGAGGTCTGCCGCGAACACGTGGGCCTTGCCGCCGGCGGCCTCGATCTCGTCGCGGGTCTGCTCGAGCCGCTCGACGTTGCGCGCGACGAGGATCGGGATCGCACCGGCGGCCGCCAACGCGCGCGCCGCCGCCTGCCCGATGCCAGACGACGCTCCGGTGATCAGCACGTGGCGCCCGGCCACCGCGGACGCGAGCGCGCCGGCGCGATCGAGCTGCGGATCGAGGTGGCGCTCCCAGTAGTCCCACAGGCGAGGCGCGTAATCCTCGAGCGCCGGGACGGCGATCGCGGTCCCGGCGAGCGCAGCATCGGCCTCGCTCGTGTCGAAGCGGCAGTCGAAGGTCAGGTTGCCCAGCAGCTCCTTCGGGATGCCGAGGTCGGCGAGCAGCGCGCTCGCAGCCTGGCGCACCGCCCGCACGCCCATCGCGGCCGAGAGGCTGCCCGCCGGCAGGCCCGCAAGGATCCGGTGGTCGATCCGCAGGGCGAGCGTCGGCGCGTGCGCGGCCCGCGCGAACGCGTTGATCACCTCGCCGCTGCGCTGTGAGCGCGCGCTGCACAGGTGGAATGTCCGCCCGTCGAGGCCCGGCTGGTGCGCGATGTGGTCGATCGCGTCGGCGACGAAGTCGACGGGGACGATGTTGGTGTGACCGATCTCCGGCCCGACGAGCGGCACCCATTCCGGGATCAGGTGGCGCGTGCGCGCGATCGCCTTGAAGAAGTAATAGGGCCCGTCGATCTTGTCCATCTCGCCGGTCTGCGAGTGCCCGACGACGATCGACGGGCGGTAGATCCGCCAGGGCACCGCGGTCTGGCTGCGGATGATCCGCTCGGCTTCGAACTTGGCCTCGTGGTAGGGAGTCGGCAGGGTCTGGGAGAGGTCGAAGTCCGCTTCGGTGAAGGTCCCGCGGTGGCGGCCCGCGACGGCGACCGAGGAGACGTGGTTCAGGCAGCCGAGCTGGAGCGCGGCGGCGAGCTCCAGCATGTTGCGCGTCCCGTCGACGCCGGCGCGCGCCACCTCCTCGGGTGGAGCGTGCAGGTCGTAGAGCGCGGCGAGGTGAAAGCCTCGCTCGATCTTGCCCCTGGCCGCGGCCGCCCAGGAGCGCTCGACGCCCAGCAGCGGCAGCTCGAGATCGCCCTCCAGGATGTGGACGCGCTCGTCGTCAAACAACTCGCGTGCGCGCCCGAGCGAGGCGGCGCGCACGACGAGGTACACCTCCCCCTCGCGCTCGAGCAGGCGCGCGACGAGGTGACGCCCGATGAAGCCCGTCGCGCCGGTGACCAGCGAGGCCATCGGCGAAGCGTATAGCCCCCGCGGCGACGCACTGCGCGGCCCCGCCGCGTGCCTGCCGGGCCTTGCTCGCGAGCGTTCAGAGCTCGCTCGCGAGCTTGGTCAGCGTCGCCGCCTGCGCCTTGGTCAGCCAGCCCTCCGAGGCTTCGGCGTTGATCGTGTAGTCGAGCAGGATCAGCGCCGCCCTGTTGGTGGCGACCAGCGGGGTGAGCAGGTTGCAGCCGGCGCTGATGAACAGTTCGGCCGCCTGGCTTCCCCACGCCGGCAGGTCGCGGTAGTCCACTGAGTCGCTGACGAATTCGCCCTCCAGGCTGCACAGGCTCTTGGGCGTGACCGCGACGGTGAAGCTTCTCGACGTCTTCGTGACGTTGCCGGCGTTGTCGGAGGCCGTCACGGAGACCGTGTGGGATCCGAGCGCGAAGCCGGATGCCGGGCCGGACGCGAGCGGGCTTGCGCAGGGCGTGCCGGCGACACCGGAGGCGGGTCCCGGGCCGTCGGTTGGTGCCGGGTCGCTCGCGCTGCACGTCACATCGACGGTCTGATCGACCGTGTAGGCGCCGGCGCCGGCGAAGCTGACCTGCGGCGGCGTCGTGTCGATCTTGAAGCTCGCCGACGCGACGCTCGACTCTGTCCCGCCAGGCCCGGCGCTGGCGGCGTAGACCGTGTTCGAGCCCTCCGAGCTGACGGTGGCGCCCGGGGCCGCGTAGGTGCAGGAGTCTGCGAAACCAGAGAACGCCGCCGGCGGCACTGCCGGGTCAAGCACGCAACGGGTGTCGCTCGCGTCGGTCGCCGACACCGAGATGGCGACCGGCTCGGTGTACCAGCCGCCGGTGCCATTCGGGCTCGCTGGCGTCAGCGCGATCGATGTGACCGGGGAAGGTGTCACCCAGGTCCGGAATGCAAACGCCGCAGCGGCGGGGTCGTCCGTGCACCAGCCGCCGCAGTCTTCGCCGTTCTCGAAGATCGCGGCCATGCCCGTGGTCTTCGTGGTCGTCGAGGCCCAGAGGTAGAACGGGCCGTCGCCGCCCACATCGGCGGCGTCCGGCGCGCTGAGCACGATTGCATACTGCGTGCCCGCGGTCTGCCGGGCGCTGGGGGAGATCGCGACCGACACGAAGCCGTCAGATGGCCAGCTCGCTGTCGGGCCGTCGTAGCTGGCGCTACCGAGCACCGTCCCGTTCGGCTGCACGCCATCGCCCACGCCCGCCGCTGCCTGGGTGCCCTCGATGTCGATGACCAGCGGCCCTGGATTGCCGGCGAACGCGCTGATGTTCAGATCGACTTGCGTGAGCCCGCCGGAACGCCCCGCGGTGTAGGTCTGGGCGAGAACCTGGTTGGGGCCGATCCCGAGGACCGGCGAGCCGCTCGTCTGCGACTGGTCGAGCGCCTGCGCGGCGCTGGCCGTCGCGGCCGAGCAAAGCAGTGCGGCGAGCGACAGCGCGCCGAGCACGCAGATCCGGCGGAGCCGTGGGCTCCGTGCGCTGCCTGGAGCGGACCCGCGATGGGTCGTCTGATCCTGGTTGCCGTGACCCTGTAGCACCGTCGGCCTCCTCCTTGTCGCCGCGCCCCGCCGGGCGGTCCCCGAACCGGTTGCGCAAGTTCGCGCAATGATTAGCACACCTCCTATAGCGATTGCAATAGAAGGTGGGGAGATACGATGTTAAGGATGGCCCGCCCAGCACTTTCCGCCCGCCGCGCGATTGACGTCCTCAACCTCTTGGCCGCCCATCCCGGCGAGGACTTCACACTCAGCGAGCTGGTCGAGCAGCTGGGCGTGAACATCGCGTCGATGCACGCCGTGCTGGCGGTGCTGACGCGCGACGGCTACGTGCACCGGGACACCCGGCGGCGGACCTACCGCCTGGGGTTCAGCCCGGTTGCGCTCGGCCAGGCGGCGCTCGACCAGCACCCCGTGATGGCGCTCGCGCGTCGCGAGTGCGCCGAGCTGGCCGCCAGTCTCGGCCTGGAGTGCCTGGCCTCGGTGAACATCGCCGACACGCTGCTGATCGTCGCCGACGCAGGCCGTCCGGAGTGGCTGCACATGCGCCCGCGCACGGGCCAGCGCCTGCCGTTCATGCCGCCGCTCGGCATCCTCGGCGCCGCCTACCTCGAGCCGGACGACCTCGACGCCTGGCTCTCGCGCATCGGGCCGGGCGCGACGGCGGCCGACCGCGCCGCGTTCCGCGACGCCGCCGTGCGTGCGCGCGCCGCCGGGCGCCAGATCGAGCTCGAGACCCCGACGCGCCAGAAGATCGGCATGCTGATGCCCGAGCTCGCGCAGGCCACGGGCACCAACGCAGCCGTGTACGGCCGGCTTCGCAAGCTGATCAGCGCGCTCGGCCGCGAGGAGCACACGCTCCACGACCCCCAACCGGGCCGCAGCTACGCGGTCAACAACATCCAGGCGCCGATCTTCGGCCCGCGCGGCGAGCTTGTCTGCGGTCTCGTGCTGCTCGGCTTCGGCGAGCCGCTGAGCGCCGAGCGGCTCACCGAGCTGGCCGACACGCTCACGGCTGCGACCGAGCGGATCACCCGCACCTGCGGCGGGCGTGCACCGATCAGCCTCTGAAGAGGCTGCCTAAAAATCCGCCGTTACCAGCCGCGCTGCCAGGCGGCGCTCTTGGCGCGCGCCTTGGCTGCCGCCTTGCGTGCGTCCTTGCGCTTCTCCAGGCGCCCCTGGATCATGCTCGCGGTGAAGATGAACACCGGGATGAAGACGATCAGGATGAAACCGGCGGCGGTCGTGACCTTGTCGTTGGTCTGGCCGTAGAGCCCCTCGCCGCCGTCGTGGGCCAGCGCCGCGGGCGCGAGCACCAGCAGTGCGATCGCGGTGGTTGTGGTGAGGGCGATCAGGCGGCGCACCGGCGCGCACTCTATCGGAGCGAGCCGCGGCATACGATCAAAAGACATGGCCGTCGCCATCGCCTCCAACCTGTCCAAGGACATCGCCGGCGCGCCGCTGCTGCGCGGGGTCTCGTTCAAGCTCGAACGCCGCGAGCGGATGACGATCGCCGGGCGCAACGGCGCCGGCAAGACGACGTTGCTGCGGATGCTCGCCGGCGAGGCGACGCTCGACGGCGGGGAGCTCGCGATTGCCAAGAACGTGCGCGTCGCGCTGCACGACCAGCGCCCGCCGCGCGAGCGGGGGACGGCGCTGCGGGAGTACCTGCTGTCGGGCTGCACCGCGGAGCTTGCGGTCGAGGCGCGGCTTGCGAAGCTCGAGACGGCGATGGCAGCTGGGTCGGCGGACGCGGCGACGCTCGATCGCTACGCGCGCGCTCAGGCCGAGCTCGAGCACCACGGCGGATACCGCTGGCGCGACCGCGCGACGGAGGTGGCGCGCGGACTCGGCTTCCACGACGAGGACCTCGAGCGCGGGCTGGCGAGCTTCTCTGGTGGCGAGCTGACGCGTGCCTCGCTCGCGCGGGCGCTCGCGACCCGTCCCGACCTGCTGCTGCTCGACGAGCCGACCAACCATCTGGCCGCGGAGAGCGTGCAGTGGCTCGAACAGCACCTCGCCAAGTACCCCGGCACGGTCCTCGCGGTACCCCACGACCGGTACTTCCTGGACAACGTCGCC
>PMKB01000233.1 GCA_003157595.1 Solirubrobacterales bacterium | reverse complement strand
GGCGAACACGTCATCGAGGATCAACACGGGCTCGCTGCCTTCGGCGCGCAACAGCTCATAGGAGGCCAGCCGCAGCGCAAGGGCCATCGACCAGGACTCGCCGTGGCTGGCGAAGCCCTTCGCGGGAAAGGGGCCCAGCTGGAGCAGCAGCTCGTCCCGGTGCGGGCCGACCAGGCTCACGACCCGCTCCAGCTCGGCCGGCCGGCGCTTCACGAGGGCCTCCTGGAGCCGGGCCCGCAGCAGCTCCCGGCCGGGCTGCGGCTCGGCGCCGACGTCGTCCCCCAGGGTGGTGCGGTAGGTGAGGGTGGCCTCCTGGGTCCCGCCCGCGAGCTCGGCGTAGGCGCGGGTGACGTGCGGGGCGAGCTGGTGGGTGAGGTACACGCGGCCGGCGAGCAGCTCGGCGCCGACGGTGGCGAGCTGGTCGTCCCAGACGTCGAGGGTGCGCAGGTCGCCGGTGTTGCCGGCGCGGCGGGCCAAGCCCGCGGTCTTGAGCAGGGCGCCCCGCTGGCGGAGCACCCGGTCGTAGTCGGCCCGCACACCGGCGTACCGCGGCGACCGCAGCACCAGCAGCTCGTCGAGGAACCGGCGCCGGTCGCCCGGGTCGCCGCGGACCAGGGCGAGATCCTCCGGAGCGAACAGGACCGACCTGAGCACGCCGAGGACGTCCCGGGGCCTCGGTACGGCGGCCCGGTTCAGCCGGGCGCGGTTCGCCCGGCCGGGGTTGATCTCCAGCTCGACGAGCAGTTCCCGGCCGGCACTGACCACCGCGGTGCGGACCACCGCGCGCTCCGCGCCCACCCGGATCAACGGCGCGTCGGTGGCGACGCGGTGCGACCCCAGCGTGGCGACGTAGCCGAGCGCCTCGACCAGGTTCGTCTTGCCCTGGCCGTTCGGACCGATCAGCACGCTCGGTCCCGCGTCGAAGGGGACTTCGGCCGCGACCCAGCTCCGGAAGTCGGCGACAGACAGGTGCCGGACGTACACGGTGGGGGGATCCGCGCTCAGCCCGGGTGCGGTCCGTCGACCGGGGGCGTGACATCGGCTCCGGGAGCGTCCGCGCCCTTCTCGACGGAGCCGGCGGCCGAGGTGACGGCGTGGCCGCCAAACTGGTTGCGCAGTGCCGCCACGACCTTCATCGCCGGGGGATCGTCCTGCCGGGAGGCGAACCGGGCGAACAGCGCCGCGGCGATCACCGGCATCGGCACGGCGTGCTCGATGGCAGCTTGCAGCGTCCACCGACCCTCGCCGGAGTCGGCGGCGTACCCCTTGATCGAGGTCAGCTCGGGATCGGCGTCCAGGGCGCGGACGAGTAGGTCGAGCAGCCAGGACCGGATCACCGTGCCCTCGGTCCAGCTCCGGAACACCTGCGGCACGTCAGTGACCGCGTCAGCGGCCCGCAGGAGCTCGTAGCCCTCGCCGTATGCCTGCATGATGCCGTACTCGATACCGTTGTGAACCATTTTGGCGAAATGCCCAGCTCCGGCACTGCCCGCGTGGACAAAGCCGCCGCCGCCCTCCGGCTTGAGCGTGTCGAAGATCGGCTGCGCCCGCGCGACCAACTCTTTCTCGCCGCCCACCATGAGCGCGTAACCGTTCTGCAGGCCCCAGACGCCACCGGACACGCCGACGTCGAGGTATCCGATGTTCTTCGTGCTCAGCATCGCCGCGTGTTCCTGGTCGTCGGTGTAGCGGCTGTTGCCACCGTCGATGACGAGATCGCCGGCCTCGAGCAGGCCACCGAGGACCTCGACCGTCTGCCGGGTGGGTAACCCGGACGGGACCATCACCCAGACGGTCCGCGGCGGTGTGAGCACCTTGATGAGTTCCTCGATGCTCCCCACGTTGCGCGGCGAGGTCTCAGCCCGGTCGAACCCGACCACATGGTGCCCCGCGCGGCGGACCCGCTCAGCCATGTTGGCGCCCATCTTGCCCAGCCCGACGAAGCCGATCTGCGTCATGTCTGCTCCTTGATGCTCGCGGTGATGGCGCGCAGCGCGCCCACGGGGTCCTCGCTCTGCAGGCGCACGCGCTCGGCGGGCAGCCCGAGCTCGCGCAGGGTCTCGAGATCGCCGATCGCCTGAGCGGTCTTCAGCGTGCGAAACGAATAGGCGGCACCTGGGATCTCGACGTCGGGTCCGGTGTCTGCGATCAGCGAGAGGAAGCGCCCGACCGGGGCCCCGCCCTTGTGCAGTTGGCCGGTCGAGTGAAGGAAGCGGGGGCCGTAGCCGAACGTCGTCGCCAGGCGTGTGCCGGCGAGCAGCGTGGCCCGCAGGGCCGCGACCTCCTCGTCGAACTCGACCGACGGCGCGAGGTAGCCCATCAGCGCGATGTAGCTGCCCGGGCCGCCGCCGGTCAGCAGCGCGTGCAGCGCCGCGTCGTCGGCGAACTGCGGTGTCGGTAGCGGCCCGGCTGCGAGCACGCGCTTGGTCGCGTCCTTGGCCTCCGCGACGTTGGGCTGGTCGAACGGGTTGATCTCGAGGACCCACCCGGCGACCGCGGTCGCAAACTCGGCCAGGAAGAACATCCGGCCGAGGTCCTCGCTCCCGTCCACCGTCAGCGTGAGCGTGGGATGGCCTGCCGCGCCGAGCGCTTCGACGCGGGCGTCGGTGTCGGCGTTCGCACGCTCGCCGTCGCGCAGGTGAACGAAGACGCGGTCGGCGCCGTAGCTCTCGGGCGCCAGCAGCGGCTCGTCGGCCACCGGCAGGATCCCGCGCCCCTGCTTGCCGGTGCTCTCGGCGACCAGTTGCTCCACCCAGAGGCCGAAGCTCGAGACGGGATCGCCGACGACGAAGGTCAGCTTGTCGCGGCCGCGGCGCGCCAGCTCGCCGATCGCGAGCCCGAGCCACAGGCCCGGGTTGCTCTGCGTGCCGTCGAAGTGGGCACACGCCTGCTCGGCGAGCACGGCGCGTTCGAGCAGCGCGTGCAGCGGCGCGCCGATCAGCGCGGCGGGCACGAGACCGAACAGCGACAGCGCCGAATAGCGCCCGCCGATGTTCGGATCGTTCTCGAAGCTGGCGCGAAAGCCGTGTTCGCGCGCCAGCCCGAGCAGCGAGCTGCCCGGGTCGGTGATCGCGACGAACCGGCTGCCGTCGGGCACCAGCGAGTAAAAGTGCTCGAACAGCGAAAGGGTCTCGATCGTGCCGCCCGACTTGGTCGAGACGACGAACAGCGTGCGGTCGAGGTCGATCGTCTCTGTCACCGCGAGGATCGCCGCCGGGTCGGTCGAGTCGAGCACGTGCAGCGCGAGCGCTCCCTCGGTCGCGCCGAAGGTGCGCCAGAGCACCTCGGGGGCGAGGCTCGAGCCACCCATCCCGAGCAGCACGGCGTCTGTGAGGCCGTCCCTCGCGCAACCGCGGGCGAACTCGACCAGCTCGTCGGCGCGCTCGGTCATCGCGTCGGAGATCGTCAGCCATCCGAGGCGGTCGCCGATCTCCGCCACCTCCGGCCCGCCCCACAGCGATTCGTCCTTCGCCCACACGCGGCGGGCGATGCGCTCCTCGACGGCCTGGGCGACACGGCTCGCCACCGCGTCGGAGAGCTCGCTGTCGATCACTGCGGCGATCGCCTGCGGGCGGCCGGTGAGAACCATCTGTCGCGCGCTTTCGATCCCGGCGAGCAGCTTGTTCATCGGCTCGACGAACGCCGCGATCCCCTGCTCGAGCAGAGTCGCGGTGACATCGTCCATGTCGACGCCGGCACCGGCCAGCGCGGCGAGCGCCGGCGCGGAGTCCTGCCGGGCGGTCCCCGGGACCACCGTGGCGCGCTCGGCGGCGGCCAGCAGCGTCTTCATCGGCATCGTGTTGACGGTGTCGGGCGCGATCAGCCCGTCGACGTAGAGCGTCTCGGGATAAGCCGGGTTCTTGACCCCGGTGGAGGCCCACAGCGGGCGCTGGACCAGGGCGCCGGCGGCGCGCAGCGCAGCGAAGCGCTCGCCGAGGAAGATCTGCTCGTAACGGGCGTAGGCTGCGCGCGCGTTGGCGAGCGCGGCGGTGCCGGCCAGGTCGCCGCGCCCGAGCGCGGCGAGGCGCTTGTCGACCTCGGTGTCGACCCGCGAGACGAAGAAGCTGGCGACCGAGTGAATCTCGAGCGGCAAGCCCTCGGCGGCGCGACGCTCGAGGCCGCGGATGTAGGCCTCGGCGATCTGGGCGTAGCGCTCGACGCCGAACAGCAGGGTCACGTTGACGTTGATCCCCTCGAAGATGGCCTGCTCGATCGCGGGACCGCCGGCCTCGGTGCCGGGGATCTTGATCATCACGTTGGGGCGGTTCAACCGCGCCCAGTAGTCGCGCGCCTGCGCGAGCGTCGCGTCAGTGTCGCCCGCGAGTGTCGGTGCGACCTCGAGGGAGACGAATCCGTCGCCGAACTCGTCGTAAACGCGGCGCAGCACGTCCGCGGCGTCCTGGACGTCGGTGACCGCGAGCCGCTCGTAGAGCGCAACGGCGTCGAGGCCCTCGTGCGCCAGCTCCGTCAGCGCGTCGTCGTAGTCGTCGGAGCCGAGGATCGCCTGCTCGAAGATCGCGGGATTGGAGGTGACGCCGCGCAGCGAGCATTCGTCACGCAGGCGAGCCAGTTCGCCGCTGGCGATCAGCCCGCGGCGGATCTGGTCGAGCCAGGGCGCCGTCCCGGCCGCCACCAACGCGGCGAGGTTGGCGTTCGTGGTGTGGGGTGCGCTTGCCATGTCTACTCCTTTCAGCTGTTCAGCAGTGCGTGGGCCTGCTCGACGATCGCGTCCGCCGTGATGCCGAAGTGGGCGTAGACCGCCGCCTCCGGGGCCGAGGCGCCGAACGAGCGCATGCCGATGATCGCGCCGCGCTCCCCGGTCCAGCGATCCCAGCCGAACGGACTCGCCGCCTCGACGGCGATGCGTGGCGTTCCCGCTGCGCCGAGCACGCGCTCGCGCTCCGCTGCCGGCTGGTGCTCGAAGCGGTCCATGCACGGCATGCTCACCACGCGCGCGCCGACGCCGTCGGCAGCGAGCCGTTCGGCCGCCGCCAGACACAGCGAGACCTCCGAGCCGGTCCCGATCAGGACCACCGCGGGGGCGTCCTCGGTCTCGCGCAGGATGTAGGCGCCGCGCTCGATCGCGTCGTCAGGGATCAGTTCGGGGTCGAGCACGACCAGCGCCTGGCGGGAGAGCGCGAGCACCGTCGGGGTCTCGCTGGCGCGCAGCGCAAAGCTCCAGGCGAGCGCCGTCTCATGGGCGTCGGCCGGTCGCACGACGTTGATGTTGGGCGTCGCGCGCAGTGCCGCGAGCTGCTCGATCGGCTGATGCGTCGGGCCGTCCTCGCCGACGCCGATCGAGTCGTGGGTGTAACAGAAGATGCTCGGCAGCTCCATCAGCGCAGCGAGCCGGACCGCACCCTTCATATAGTCGGAGAAGATCAGGAATGTGGCCCCGTAGGCGCGCAGGCCGCTGAGCACCAGACCGTTGACGATCGCGCCCATGGCGTGCTCGC
>PMKB01000033.1 GCA_003157595.1 Solirubrobacterales bacterium | reverse complement strand
CGGCGGTCGACGGGCCGATGTGAATATTGTCCGCCAAAACGCCTGCGGAGGAAGATTCGTTTGACGCCGCGGAAGTCTGCTTCAGGCACAAGCCTGGTCACGCGCACGACGTGCCGCGTCTGTGGCTGCTCGGACCTTGCGCCCGTGCTGTCGCTCGGCAACCATCGAATCGCTGGGGCGTTCGCTGACCCGAACGGTAGCCAGCCCGTGCTGCGTGCCATTCCGCTCGAGTTGGTTCGCTGTGACATGACCCGAGATCAGGGGGCTTGCGGCTTGATTCAGCCCCGGCACACCGTCCCCGGCGCAATCCTGTACAGCTCGTACTGGTACCGCAGCGGCGTCAACCGCACGATGACCGAGAACCTGCACGGGATCGCGCGCGCCGTGGAGGAGATTGTGCCCCTCGAGGCGGGGGACCTGGTCGTCGACATCGGCTGCAACGACGGCACGCTACTTGATGGTTACACGGCCGCAGGCCTGCGCTACGTCGGCTTCGATCCGTCCGATGTGGCGCGCTACGCGTCCGAGAAGGGATACGACGTCGTGCGCGATTTCTATTCATACGAAGCACTGCGTCGCAGTCGCCCCGACCAGAAGGCCAAGGCGATTACGAGCATCGCGATGTTCTATGACCTTGAGCACCCGGGCGCATTTGTCGCCGACGTTGCCCAGGCGCTTGCCGAAGGCGGAATCTGGGTGATCGAGTTGCACTATCTCCCGATGATGCTTGAAGCCAACGCGTTCGATGCGATCGTGCACGAGCATCTCGAGTACTACTCCCTAGCGGTTCTTGAGCGCCTGGTCGGTGACGAGGGGCTCGAGGTCGTCGCCGCCGAACTCAACGAGGTCAATGGCGGCTCGATTCGCCTCTTCATCGGGCACGCCGGTCGACACGAGCAGACGCCGGAGCAGGCGGCACGGCTGCGCGATCTGCGTGTCGCTGAGTTTGAGCTCGCTCTCGACTCGCCGGAGCCCTATGAGGCGTTCCGGCTGCGTGTCGAGCGAGTGCGCGACGAGCTTGTTGCGGTGTGCCGCAAGGTCCGCGATGAGGGCAAGACAATTCACGTCTACGGTGCCTCCACCAAAGGAAACACGATCCTCCAGTACGCTGGCATCGACACCAGCCTTGTTGTGGCAGCGGCTGACAGGAATCCGGACAAGTGGGGATCGGAGACCATTGGCACGATGATCCCGATCGTCAGCGAGGAAGAGTCGCGCGCCGCCAACCCCGACTACTACCTTGTCTTGCCGTGGCACTTTCTCAATGAGTTTGTCGAGCGCGAGCGCGAGTTCCTTGCCCGCGGTGGTCAGTTCATTGTTCCGCTGCCCGAAGTACGGATCGTCGGAGCGTCCTGAGCCGGGTGGCGTCGTAGCTGCCCGGAGGCCCGCGACTTCTTCCTTGCGCAGGTCTGAAACCTGCGAGACATAGCCCCAGATCACTCAGCTCGACGCGGTTACGTGGCGTTTGGCTCCGCAGGATGCAGCGCGCGATTCTCGGCGCTCGGCGGCCCACCGCAGAAGCGGTTGTTGCCGAGATGGGCGCGGACACAAGCGTGTTCCCCGACGCCAACCGCCTAGCCTCGGGGCTGGGATCTGGCACGACAGGGACAAGGGGTTCGGCCAGAGCAAGCGGTGCTGTACGCGGCAGCCCTCGTTGCAGCGGGCTTGGGCTCTCGAAGTGGCCGTGGTGGTCGACCCGTCCGTCAAAGGCGTGCCGGTGCTCGGTCTCAGCACTCGTTACCGCGTAACAATCGAGCCGGTCGCAGCCTAAACCGTATCTTCCTGTCAGACTCCCGAATCGATGCGGATCCTGGTGATCTCTTCCCGGTACCCGAGTCCCGAGGCACGCGGAGATCAAAGCATCCTCTTCTCCCACTTGCAGTATCTGGGGAAGCGCCACGAAGTCAGCGTCGTGACTCCCAATCGCGCGCCGTCACCCCACGTAGCGGCGACGGTGGCCGAACTCGCTCAGGTCAAGATCGTTGACGTCGGCCGCGGTACTCGGGCGCTATCGGCTGTCGGCGCGATGCTGCGCGGCCAGCCGGCCCAGGTTGGGTGGATGATGCCCTCACGGACATGGCGCCAAGCAAAGGCTGCGGCCCGCTGCGCCGATGTCGCCTTGATTATGACTTCGCGCTCAATCAGATCCGCGCTTCCCGCAGCGACCGTTCTCAATCACGTCGACGCTCTCAGCTTCAATATGGCGCGGCGCGCGCGCGGACCAGAGCCGCTCCCGATCCGTCTCTTTGCTCGTTACGAGGCCTGGCGGATGCGGGCCTGGGAACTCCGCCTGGCTGGCCACCTTGCTGCTCAAGTCGGAACGTCGATCGAAGTCGCGGACATGCTGCCGCAGACACCTCGGGCACACGTCATACCGCCCTCCTATCCGCATGCGATTCACGATGACCCACCGGGGCACGAGCGCGATATCGACCTGATACTCACCGGAGACATGAGCTATCCGCCTAATCGTGAGGCTGCCAATCTACTTCTTGAGCGCATCCTGCCGCGCATCTTGAGCCAGCGCCCGCAGACGAGCGTCTGGGTGGTGGGGCGTTCGGCGACGTGGATCACCTCGAAAGACGTGACCACGGCTTCTGACGTGCCTGACCTCCTCTCGTTTCTGCGCCGCGCCAAAGTGGCGATCGCACCCGTCAGCGGCGGCTCGCAGCTAAAGACCCTTGAGGCGGCCGCCAACGGGGCGGCCCTCGTGGCGAAGCGTTGGACGGCCGACTGCTACGGTCTGCCCGCCGCGGCGGCCGAGGATCCCGTGGACTTCGCCCGCGAGGTCTTGCGCCTACTAGAGGACGACGCGGCCAGACAGGAGCAAGCAGACGCGGCGCGGCGGGTCGCTCGCACGCTGACCAACGAGTCATGCGGTGCCCGGCTAGAGGCGATCCTGCTAGTATCAGCGAGCCAGGCTCGGCCTAGCCACGACACGGCTCTCGCTGGCGAGCAGGAGGTGATCCGCTTCGACCAGGTGCGACTTCGCTCACCTAGATCGATGAGGTCAACCGCAGGACCGCCATTGTCGTCGTCACAGCCGGCTGATCGCACTTCCGCTCGCGCCCCGGACTGTTGAACCGACGTTCGACACTGCTCGCGTGGGGGCGGATGCGCCGACAGGGCCGCACCGATCGCGCGGACGCTGCGCCGAATCCCGAGTCCGCTTCGATGAGACAACCCGACAGTGCAATAGCGTGCCTTGTATTGCTTGCCGCGGTGGCCGCCGCATGCGCCGCGCTTGCCAAAGACGGCCGAGCCACGACGATCGCGCTGGCCATCTGCCAGACGTTCAGCGTGATCTGGCTGGCTGCCCTGTCCTGGTCCAGACGCCGAGCGTGGGCCACAGTCGGCGTGCTGGTAGCCGCTGCGTGGACTGCGACCTTTCTCGTGTCGTCGTGGATCTATGTGATCTCCCCCGGCCTCTTGGACGTGGGGAGTGCGACGCATGCTCTCGCAGTCGTCGAGTTGAGCTTGGTCTGCCTGATCGGCGGTATGGCACTGTACCCGCGACGATCGAGCACGGCTGCACCGAGCTACGTGCAGGTGATACCCACCGCATTAAAGCCACGAATCGTTGCAGCCTGGTGTGTAGCAGGCTTGTTGGGGCTGGCCGTGGTGCTCGAGTCGGGTGGGGGCCCGCTTCACTATCTAAAGAACCTCAGCAACGAGGGGTCGCTCGAGCGAGGCAAGACATACTTTGTAGTTCTGGCGCTCGGGCTGCTGTTCGCCGCTCAGGCGACGGCGTGTGCGCGGTGGTCGTGCGGCCGTCGACTCGGATCCACCCAAGTGTTCGCCGTGCTCATAGCTTTGGGTCTAGTCGCGTTGCTGGGGGCGCGCCTGTTTATCGCTGCGGCACTGGTAGAGCTGGGGCTCTGCTATGCGCTGGTTAGGCGGCGGCCCCGACTACGGGTTCTAGTGCCCGCATTGGTTGTCGGGGCCGCGCTGTTGATTTTCGGCCTCGGTGCCGTCAAGCGTTATTCGAACTATCAGGGCACCCATCCTGGCGTTCACATCAGCTTTGCTCACTATCTACGCACGGTCGCTGTATCCGAGATGCCTACGGCGTACGCGAACAACTACGCCGACGGGGTTCGTCTGATCGCGCTCGGATTGATCGTCGTCCCGTCGTATGCGCCGCCGGAATACGGAAAAGAGCTCATTCGGCTTGCTCTGCAGGCGATCCCGCATTCGTGGCGGCCTAATGTGGCTACGGCGCCCGCGATCAAGGCCGCGTTCTATCCTGCCGGCGGCTACGCCTACGCCCAGCCCCTGCAGCTGGTGAGCTACCTGCAGTTGAGCTTCCCCGGTGTGGTTCTCGCGTTCTTCTTGCTTGGTGCCGTCATCGCCGAGCTCGACCGACGGCTGGCTCGGCCCCGAACGCTGCGGCTGAGCACGCTGCTGGCGCTGCTCGCGCTGGCCGTTGACGTTCCGGAGTTCCTGCGCGCGGCGTCCGGTACCGCCGACAGCGTCTACGCGATCTCTCTGTTGCTGTTTTGGCTGGTGGTTCGTTCGTCGGAGCGGACCACGATCGCCGCCTGACGAAGCTGGCCCGTCGCCGCGGCGGTCACTCGCACACGCGACGGTTGGGATCTCGTTACCCGGCTGCCTGGCGTGCAGTCAGAACCTCGCGATACAGAGCCTCGTACGCCTGCGCCGTCCGCGTCCACGTATAGTGCCGCGCCCGCTCTAGCCCGGATTGAATCGTCCGTTCACGAAGTGCTGGTTCGCGGTCGAGTCTGCGGAGCCAGTTTCCGATCGAGCCGGCGAGGTCACGCGGGTCGATGGTCAGCATGGCGTCCCCCGCCACCTCCACTACGGCGCGGTTGAGGCCGCTGATCACGGGGACACCCAAGGCCATGGCCTCGATCACGGGTAACCCGAAGCCCTCGGAGTCGCTCGGGTAAATGAGCGCCTCCGCCCCCGCTAGAATCTCCAGCAGCCGCGGCCGCTGCAGGTATGGTTGAAGCTCGATGCGGCCGCCAGCGAGCTCTACCTTCGAGACGACATCGGCGGGCAGCCCACCGCCGGCGAGCAGCAACAGGCGAAGTGAGGTGTCTTCCGCGGCACGCCAGCCGTCGATGGCCAATCCGACGCCCTTGCGGGGGTCCCTCGCAGCGAACGCCACGGCGTAGCGCCCGCGCGAAGCGGCCTGAGGCGGCAAAGGCGTCTTTCCCGCGTGGAGGAGAGGCGCGTCTACGCCATACGGGATTACCACCGGACGGCGGCCCGTTAGGGCGGCCACCTCGTCGGCGGATGCGGTGCTCGGGCAGGCCACCGCATCTGCTGATCGCACTGCAACGGGTACGTTTCTGCGCGCGTACCGGTGGCCGACGATCTGCCGCAGGCGTC
>PMKB01000157.1 GCA_003157595.1 Solirubrobacterales bacterium | reverse complement strand
GGGCCGAGCGTCACCTTGACCGCGTTGGCGACGGCGTCCACACCAGCCTCGAGGGCCTTGCGGGCGTCGCCTGCGTACTTCAGTTCCTTGTGAGCCATCTTTGTTCAGTCTCCTTAGGACTCGACGCGTGCGAGGACGTCGGACTCGCGCAGGACCAGCAGGTCCTCGCCGTCGACCTTGATCTCGGTCCCGCCGTATTTGCTGTACAGGACCTCGTCGCCCTCGGAGACGTCCAGCGGAATGCGCTTGCCGTCGTCGTCGAGCTTGCCGTCGCCGACGGCCAGGACCTTGCCCTTCTGCGGCTTCTCCTTCGCGGTATCGGGAAGGACGATGCCACTCGCGGTGGTCTCTTCCTCCTCGATTGCCCGCACGATCAGCCGATCGCCCAGGGGCTTGAGCTTCATCTTGAAACCTCCGTTGAGTGTCGTGCTTCCGCGGTGCGCGCTCCACGATGGAGGCCACCGAGCTCGCGTTGGCACTCTCACTTCACGAGTGCCAGTCACCCCACAGAATATAGGGATCCCGGAGCGGAGTCAAGCCGAATTGGCACTCTCGGTGGCAGAGTGCCAGCGTCTTTATCTTATTTCTAGGCCGCTTTGCGGGGATTTTTAGGCGGCCCTGACATACCCGCGGCGCAAGACTTTATGCGCGCGGCTGGGCCCGCTCAGTTCTGCGCGCCACCGAAGCCCTTGATGGCCTCGGTCATGCCCGCCGGCTTGTCGATGATCTGCGAGAAGCGGACGACCGTGACGGTGTCGTCCATCGTGACCGTGCGCCCGTAGATCTGCTCAAGGAAGTGGACGAGGTCCTCGTGACGGCGGAACTCCGGGTTGTCGTGCTCGATGTCGCGCGGCGAGAGGTCGCGCAGGCGGGTGACCTCCACCTGGTCGATCACGGCGTCGAAGATCTTTTCGCGCGGGGAGTACTGGTAGCCGATCGTGACCAGCACGGCCTGATTCTTGCGGTACTTGTGCGACTTGTCGCCGAGGCGGATCGTCGCCGTCTTGCGGCCACGCTTGAGCTGGTCGGCGAAGATCGTCGAGTAGAAGTTGAGCACCTGCACGAGCGAGAGGCTATCGGTCCAGGCGGGTTTTCGAAAGCACGCCCGCCACCATCTCCCGCTCCCCGGGGTAGGTGAGCTGCTTGACGGCCTCGGCCATCGGGAGCCAGCGAGCCTCCTCGATCTCATGATCGTGATCGGTCGGAGAGCCAGATCTGAATTCGAACAGAAAGAAGCGGACGCGCTTGCTGATCAGCCGCCCGCGGCGGCGGTAGTGGTAGCGGACGTCACCGAGCGACGCGACCAACTCGGCCTCGACGCCGCCCTCCTCGCGGACCTCGCGAATTGCGGCCTGCTCGTCGGTCTCGTCGCCGTCGAGGTGCCCTTTGGGCAGCGCCAGCACGCGCACACCGTTGGCGGCGCGGCGCATCGGCACGACGACGAGCACCTCCTCGCCCTTGAGCACCACGCCGCCGGCGGAGCGCTCTTCGGGCGAGTGCCCCCGGTGCGGGCGCTCATCCGGGACCGCCGCCGGTCCCGCCGGGTCGCGCACATCGCTCACGCCTGCACCTCGCAGCCAGTGGCCGCGGGCCCCCTCGGCCGAGCAGGCCGCGGCGCTGAGGCCGCAAACCGCCTGCGTGCGGCGGCTACCCGCCGCCCCAATGAAATGCCCCCGCCCATGGACATATATTCCACTGCATCGCGCAGCTGCGCGTCGGCCGATGCCGCTGGCGCCGCTATCGTGGGATTCGTGCGTAGGCGAAACCGCGCCGCAGTCGTTGCGCTGACCGGCGCCCTGGTCGCCACTCAGGCGGTCGCGTTCGCGGCGACGCCGCTGCCCAGGCCGTCCTCACCGCTGCTGTGGTCGACGATCGACGCCTGCGACCCGACGGCGCATCCGGATGAGATCGGAATCCGCGGCTCGATGCCGGGCACCGGCGACGCCCAGCAGCAGATGTACATGCAATTCGTCGTCGAGTACCGAGGGCCAACAGGGCACTGGCACTACTTTGGCCGCGGCGGCGAGTCGGGGCTGATCGCGGTCGGCAGGGGCTCCGCGGTGGAGCGGCAGGCAGGCTGGGACTTCGTGCTCGCGCGCAGCTCGACCGAGCGCTACACGCTGCGCGGCGTGGTGGTTTTCGAGTGGCGCATCGGGGGTCACACGATCGCCGAGGACGTGCGGGCGACGAGATCGGGCCACGCCGCGGCGGTCGGAGCCGATCCAGCCGGCTACAGCTCGGCGACCTGCACGGTCAGGCGAACAGCCGCGGGTCGTTCGTGATCACGCCGGTGACGCCGAGCGACGCCAGGCGCGCGATCTCGGCAGCGTCGTCGACCGTCCACGCGTAGAGCTCGCCGCCCGCGCCGCGCACCGCCTCGACCAGCTCGCGCGTGACCATCCGCCAGTGCGGCACGAGCGCGTCGATGGTTCCCGCGCGGAGGTGGGCGGCGGCGCGGCGTGGCAGCAGACGGCGATAGACCCGGCCGAGCGTCGGCGTGCTCAGGGGCGTGCCGGAGATCCCGGGGATCCCCGGCACCGGCCAGCCGAGCGGGAAAGTCGGCTCGAGCGCGCGGACGCGCTCGAGCACGCTCCAGCGCCCGCTGCTGATGAACGCGCGGCTGATGGCGGCCGAGCGCTCGAGCGCGTCGAGCACGCGCTCCTCGCTGCCGGCGCTCTTCAGGTCGAGCTGCAGGCGGATCTCGGCGAACGGCGGCGTGCTCAGATGCTCAAGCGCCGCCGCGAGCGTGAGCGGGTCGCGAGGATCAAGCGCCCCGGTGTCGTGGGCGACGTAGAGCCCCGCGCTGCGGCCAGACACCGCCAGCACGTCAAACTCGATCATGTCCACGCCGGCCGTGAGCGCCGCGTCGAAGCTCGCCAGGGTGTTCCCCGGCGCGAGCGCGGCCGCCCCCTTATGACCGACGCGAATCAGCGCTGACAACCCGCGCACCAGTAGGTCGTGCGATTGCCGTCGCCCTGGCGGGCGCAGCGGATCCGCTCGCCGCAGCGCGGACAAGGCTCGCCCTCGCGTGCGTACACGGCCCGCGGTCGCGCCTGGTAGCCGTCGCGCGCCGACTGCGCCATATGCTCGCGGGCGAAGCGAACAGCGGCGAGCACCGTCTCATCGGCGGTCTGCGCGAGCGTCTTCCACGGATCGGCGGCGGCGGCGAAACAGGACTCCGACTTCCAGATGTTGCCGATGCCGGCGATCGTGCGCTGGTCCAGCAGCGCATCGCCGAACGGACGCGTCGAGTCATCCTCGCGAATGCGGCGCACCAGCAGCTCCTCGTCGAAGCGCTCGCCGATCACATCCTGGCCCAGCTCGCGCAGCCGCGGGTCGAGCCGGCATCGCGACGCCGTGGTCAGCTCGAGCAGCGGCCCGTCGAACTGCACGATCTCATGGCCGTCGGCGCGCAGCACGAGCCACGCGCGCCGCTGCGCGCGCCGCCAGCGTTCGCCGAGCGTGTGCACGGCCCACGCGCCGGTCATCCGCAGATGCGAGTGCAGCACGAGGTCGCCCTCGAAATGGAGCAGCAGGTGCTTGCCGCGGGCCTGCACCGCCGCCACCCTGCGTCCCGCGAGACGCTCGGGCCAGCGGTCGCCGTCATGGCGGCGCTGGGGGGTGCGGATGTGATCGGGCACGCGACCCTCCAGCAAGGGCCGGATCGTGTTGGCGGCGTAGTGGATCGTGTCGCCCTCGGGCATCGCTGCAGCGATCCTAGAGCGCGGCCAACCCAGGCGATGGCAGACCGACGGTGCGCCTACGCGCTCAGCGTCAGTCGCCGTGGCCCGCTGCGGAAGCCGAGCTCGACCAGCAGCGGCTCCGTCGGCCCGCCGAGCACCGGCTCGCCGTCGATCCGCTCGAGCTCGAGCTTGCGGATGCGCCCGGCGCGCACGGCGTCGGCCAGCACGCTGAGCGCCAGCCGCAACGGTTCGCCGGAGACGAACGTCTGCAGGCCGCGGCCACCAGCCTCGACGTAGCAGGCGACGTCGGCGCCGACCAGCACGACATGCGCACCGGCGATGCGAGCGGGTCGGCGACCCTCGGCCCGCGCGCCGCCGGCTGACCCGGCGTCCTTCGCGTTCGGCCACGGCAGCGCGGCGCCGAACGGCTGCGCCGGATCGCTCGCGGCCAGCACGAGCGGCGGGGCGTCGTCGAGGTCGCGTTGCGCCCGCAGGCGCTCGACCGCGCCGGGCAGGGCGAACTGCGCTCCGCCCAGCCCTTCGATGAAGTAGCCGCGCCGGCAGACGCCGAGCGTCTCCAGCTGGGCGAGTGAGTCATACAGCGCGGCGAACCCACCCTGGACGCCCTCGGCCAGGACCAGCTCGCGGGTCAGGATGCCGTAGCGCTCGAGCAGCAGCTCAGCCAGCGTGCGCCTGCGCGCGGCCGCGTCCGGGAGCGGCTCGAACAGCGGCGCGACGAGTGACCAGCGACCCTGGACCGGCGCGCGGGTCTGTGCGCGCGAGGCGCGAATGGCGGGCGCGAAGCGCCGGCCGGAGCGGGGGTTTGCGGCCCATGCCCGCTGCGACGCCGAACCGCGGGCCAGCGCGAGCCGCGGCGCGCGCAGCGGCGCCCAGGCGTCGTTGGTGATCTCACCCGCCCAGACGAGATCCCACAGCGCCTCCTGCAGCGCCTCGACCGGCAGCTCGATTTCCGCCGCCAGGTCGCCGAAGAAGCAGGGCGCGGCGCGCAGGCGCTCGCGGATCAGTTCGTGCTCACGCTCGGCCGGAGCGTCGAGCTTCGCCGCCGCGGCCGGCGGACCGATCGCCGGAGCGTCGTCGCGGAAGTAGAGCGCGGCGCGCCCCGAACGGCGGGCGATCGCTCCCGCCCCGACCCAGACGATCTCGCCGGCCGCACAGAGCTGGTCGAGCCAGCTCGTCGAGTAGGCGCCGACGCGCCGCGGCAGCACGGCCCGCTCCCACAACTCCACCGGCAGCGCGAGGCCCTGGAGCGCAACGAGGATCTCGCGCAGGCGCTCGACCCCGGCTCCCGCCGCCGCGTGACGGTCGACGCCCTGCCAGGACGGCAGGAAGACGGCCAGCGCGCGGCGCTCGGCCGGCTCTATCTCCCGGCGCAACACGGCGAGCGACGCGCGGCGCAGGCGACGCAGGACCTCCGGATCGCACCATTCGCGCTCGCCTGGGCGGGCACGCGGATCGGATGTCGGGCGCAGCTCGCCGCGGACCAGCAGAGCGCCAGCCTCGAGCTCGCGCAGCGGGCTGCTCATGTCGACGCCGTAGCGCGCGGAGAGCTCGGCCGTCGGGAACGGTCCGCTGGCGCGAGCGTGTCGCGCCGCCAGCTCGCGCAACGCGTCGGGGACATCGGCGAGGAAGGCATCCGGGAGCCCTGACGGCGGCATCACGCCGAGCGCGTCGCGGTAGAGGCCGGCGTCCTGCGCGGCGATGTAGCGCTCCTCGCGCGCGACGCGCACCACCACGGCACGGCGCTCGCGCACCAGCTCCGCCAGCATCGCGTCGGAGTCGAGCGCGTCGAGCACACGCTCGCGGACCGCCGCGGCGCTCAGGTCCCCGAGCGTGCGCAGCACATCGTGGAGCTCGTCGCGCGAAGTGGCCTGGCGGGCCGGCGAACGCCGCGCCAGGTCCGCTTCGAGCGCCGCCAGAGCGCCGGCGTCGATCAGCTCGCGCAGCTCCTCCTGGCCGAGGAGCTCGCGCAGCAGGTCGCGGTCCAGCGCCAGCGCCAGCGCCCGGCGCTCGGCCTTCGGCGTGTCGCCCTCGTACATGTAGCTGGCGATGTAATCGAAGAGCAGCGAGCCGGCGAACGGCG
>PMKB01000355.1 GCA_003157595.1 Solirubrobacterales bacterium | reverse complement strand
GTCTCCGCCGACGACTTTCGCCAGGCGACCGAGTCCGTTCTGCTCCGACAGGCCGCGACCGGACATGGAGTCATCCTCGGCCGCGCGGCGGCGATCGTCCTGCGCGACGATCCGCGCGTGCTGCGGGTGCGGCTCGACGGTCCACGCGAGCGCCGCGTGCGCCAGGCGATGGCGCTCGAGGGCATCGACGAGGGCGCGGCCCGCCAGCGTCAGCGCCGCCAGGACCGGGCCCACGCCACATACACCCGGCACTTCTACGGCGTCGACATCGGCGATCCATCGCTCTACCACGTGACGCTCGACTCCACGGTGATCGCCCTCGACGTCTGCGTCGAGATGCTCGAATCGGCAGCGCTGTCGATCACCGTCGAGGCCCCGGCAGACGACGGCGCCGACCGGGCGCTCGGAGGATGAGCGCGGCGCGATAGCGTCCGGCCCGTGCTGGAGGTCAACTGGGCCGGCAACGTCGTCTACACCGCCGAGCGCGTTCACAAGCCGACGAGCGTCGCGGAGCTGCGCGAGCTGGTCGCCACCGCGCCACGCATCCGCGTGCTCGGCTCGCGCCACTCCTTCAACGCGATCGCCGATTCGTGCCAGCTCGTATCACTGAGCGGACTGCGCTCGCAGGTGGAGGTGGATCGCCAGGCGGGCACCGTGACGTGCGCCGCAGGGATCACCTACGGCGAGCTTGCCCGGTCACTTCGGGCCGAGGGCCTGGCGCTGGCGAACCTCGGATCGCTGCCGCACATCTCGGTGGCAGGCTCGGTCGCCACAGCCACGCACGGGTCCGGCGATCGCGCCGGCAACCTCGCCACCGCAGTGGCCGGCCTCGAGCTCGTCACCTCGGCCGGCGAGCTGATCAAGGCGCGCCGCGGCGACGCCGACTTCGAGGGTTTCGTCGTCGGGCTCGGCGCGCTCGGCGCCGTCACGCGCGTCACGCTCGACGTCGAGCCGGCCTACGACGTCAGCCAAGTCGTCTACGAGGGCCTTTCCTGGCAGGCGCTCGACGCGCACTTCGACGAGCTGACGGCCGCCGGCGACAGCGTCAGCGTGTTTACGCGCTGGGACGAGGTGGCCGGCCAGCTGTGGGTCAAGCGCCGGGTGAACGGGAAGCTAGCGGCCCCGCGTGAGCTCTTCGGAGCGCGCGCCGCGGCCACGCAGCGCCATCCGATCCCTGGCGGCGACCCGGGGGCCTGCACGCCGCAGCTGGGTGTTCCCGGTCCGTGGTATGACCGTCTGCCGCATTTCCGACTGGAGTTCACGCCGAGCGCCGGCGAGGAGATCCAGTCCGAGTACCTCCTCCCGCGCACTGACGCCAGGGCGGCGATCGAGGCCCTCCGCCGGCTCGCCCCGCAGATCCGGCCGCTGCTGCACATCGGCGAGATCCGCACTGTCGCTGCCGACGGGCTGTGGATGAGCCCGCAGTACGGCCGCGACACGGTGGGCATCCACTTCACCTGGTTTCGCCAGCAACGGCGCGTGGAGTCGCTGCTGGGCGACATCGAGGCCGCGCTCGCTCCGTTTGCCCCACGGCCGCACTGGGGCAAGCTGTTCCTCGCCCAGGCGGACATCATCGCCGCGCGCTACGAGCGCTGCGCCGACTTCGTGGCGCTGCAGGCGCGATTGGATCCCCGCGGCGCGTTCCGCAACGACTGGCTGGAGCAGCGGGTGCTTGGCGGCGCGGCCGGATCGCCCTGAGTCGAGGCGGCCCCGCGCTCGAGGCGGCGCCGTTGGGCGCTCGTCCCGGTCCGCGGGCGCAGCGTGCGCTTGCAAGCGCGCCGCGGCTGCCTCCTGGGCGACGAACGCAGAGAAGGAGTCAAGCCACGCAACCTTCGCGGCGCGCCACGATTCGAGCCCTCGCTCGGCGACGGCAACCGCGGTCTCGGCCTCGGCACGCGCTGAGTTCCGAGTTGAGTCGTGGTCTCGGGGTTCCACACAGCAAACATCGGCTGCGCCGGGCCGACTGATGAGCGCGTCTGGCGCGATCGGGCGCCACGATCGCGCAGTGACGGCCGCTCGCAAATCGGCCGCGCCATGCAGTTGGACAGCCGACGGCGGTCGCGAGATACTGAGCGCAACCACACGCAATCGAGAGGATTCCGATGGCAATGCAAGTCACGTGTCCGCCGTGCGGAGAGGTCATCAGCGCCGAGACCGACGAGGATCTGGTGGCCAAGGTCCAGGAGCACGCTCGAGTCGAGCACGGTCACGAACTGACCGCCGAGCAGGTCCTCGCCGAAGCCCAAGACGTCGCCTGACCGGGCGGCTCCCCGCCGGCCCTTGGTCGGCCGCGAAGGCCGGAGCTCCAGAGCGCTGCGGCCGTCGCCGGATGAGGGAAAGCTGCGGAGTTTCCGCAGCATCCTGGGCGATGTGCACGGATGCAGACCTGCGGTAGTGTCGGGCAACCTGCAAGAAAGGTGACATTGACCGAGCTCGACACAGCTGTTCTCGAACCCGACGCGCTCGAGTCGCTTGTGTCGTCCCTACGCGGTCGTGGCTATCGCGTGCTCGGGCCAAAGCTGCGCGACGGGGCGATCGTCTACGACGACCTGGAGTCGGCCGACCAGCTCCCGATCGGGTGGACCGACGCCCAGGAGCCGGGGCGCTACCGCGTCGCGCCGCGCGCGGATGAGGCGCGGTTCGGCTACGCCGTCGGACCCCACTCGTGGAAGCAGTTCCTGCTGCCGGCACGTCTGCGCATCTGGCGCTCACACCGCAACGGCGACGGCTTCGAAGTCGAGCCCGACGAGACCGAGCGCCCGCCACTTGCGCTGGTGGGCGTCCGCGGCTGCGAGCTCAGCGCGATCGCGATCCAGGATCGCGTGCTGCTCGGCGGCGCCTACCAGGAAGCCGATTACGCTCTCCGCCGCGACGGCGCCTTCATCGTCGCGGTGGACTGCTTCGAGCCGGCTGACACCTGTTTCTGCGTCTCGATGGGCGGCGGGCCCCAGATCCGCGGCGACTGCGACTTGGTCCTGAGCGAGCTGCTCGACGGTGAGCACCGCTTCCTGGCACGAGCGGGGTCCGAGCGCGGCGCCGAGATCCTACGCGAGCTGCCCCGGCGCGAGGCCGTGCCCCAAGACCACGCCGCAGCCGCGGCCGCCGTGGAGAGCGCGGCCGCACGCATGACGCGTACGGTGGAGAGTGGCGACCTGCGCGACCTGCTTGCGCGCAACCTCGAGAACCCGCGCTGGGATGAGGTTGCCGAGCGCTGCCTGACCTGCGGCAACTGCAC
>PMKB01000089.1 GCA_003157595.1 Solirubrobacterales bacterium | reverse complement strand
CGCGCGGTAGGCCTCGAGCGTGTTGCGTGACAGTCCGCGCTCGAACTCGAGGTAGGCAAGGAAATCGAGCACGAGCTGCTCGAATGCGCGTGGAGGTGCGGCGGTGGCTGCCATGGCGCAACGTTCGCGCCAGGGCGAGGGTCCCCTCTAGTCGCCGTCCGCGCGCAACTGCGCGACCAGGCCGCGCAGGGCAGCAAGATCGCGCTCGAGCGCCGCGACGCGCATCTCCAACTCGCCCGCGGGCGTCGGCGCGGCGTGGATCGAGGCCATCGCCGGCCCGCCGGGCGAGGACGCGAACTGCGACGTGAGCGTCTGTGAGCCCGAAGACCCGCCGAACTCCTCCGCAAGGTGCCAGCGCGCCTCCTTCTGCCCGGGGCGCCGGTCGAAACGGACGATCAGGCGGCGCTCGGCGAGGGCCTCGAGCAGCGAGTCGAGCTGCTCGAGGGTGGCAAACTGGTGAAGGCGCTCGGTTCGCTGGCGCAGCTCGCCCGGGGTCTGCGGNNTGCGGTCCGCGCAGCATCAGCACGGCGAGCAGCGAGAGCTCGGAGCCGCCCAGCGACAGCGCCTCATCGAACAGGTGGCGGTACTTCGTCGCCCGGCTGCCGGGACCGCTGGCCAGACGCGCCCAGCCACGGCGAACCAGGCGTGCGATGGCGTCGCGAATCGTGTCCTCGTCGTAGTCGACGACGGGCTCGCGGCCGGTCGACTGGTTGCATGCCAGACGCAGCGCGTTCAGTGACAGCGGGTAGGCATCGGGCGTCGTGCGCTGCTTCTCGATCAGCACGCCGAGCACGCGCAGCTCTGCGGCGTCGGGCTCGATCACTGCGGGCTCACCACGCCTCGGAGCCTACGACACACCCACCGCGAGGCGCGTGCGCGCTGCGCGACCGCAAACCCGCTACTAATGGGAGGATGAGCGTCGGGACCGACGCACGTCGTCTGGCGTTCGTGTACCACCCCTTCTCGTTCGCGACGATGGCGGTGGTGAACGCGGCGCAGGGAGTGTGCGATCTAACGTGGATCGTCGACAGCTCGGCGGCGGAGGTGGCGCTGATGGCGAAGCTGCTGCGCCGTCTGGGAGCCGTCGTCGACGTGGCTGGCCTCTCGCCGCAGGACGCCGCGGCGGCCGTCGCTGCCAGCCGTCCGGATGGCGTACTCGCGCTGGCCGACAGCCAGCTGTTATGGACGGCGCGGCTGGCCGAGATGCTCGAGCTGCCGTTCATCACGCCGGAGACGGCGCAGCATGCCACAGACAAGTACAGCCAGCGCTGCGCGCTGGAGGCGGGCGGCGTGCCGGTTCCGGGCCACTGGTTGATTCCTCAGAGCACCGATGCGCCCGCGTGGTCCGCACTCCAGGAGCAGGCGCGATTCCCAGCGATGCTCAAGCCACGTCGAGGATCCGGGAGTCGCGACATCGTCCGAGTCGGCTCGGTTGACGAGTTGCTTTCGTGCCTGCGCGCGATGCCCGACGCGTTCGGCTCGCCGGAGCCTGTGGCGATGCTCGAGGAATACCTGCCTGACCGCGGCATACAGCAGGACTTCGCCGACTACGTCTCGGTCGAGAGCATCGTCAGTGACGGAGAGGTCAGCCACGTGGCGATCACCGGGCGCCTCCCCCCCGCCGAGCCGTTTCGCGAGACTGGCTTCTTCATCCCCAGCACGCTCGACGGCGACGAGCGCCACGCGGTGCTCGACAGCGCCGGCGCGACGATCGCCGCGATCGGCGTGACGATCGGATGCCTGCACACAGAGATCAAGCTGACGCCGGAAGGCCCGCGCGTGATCGAGCTGAACGCTCGTATCGGAGGCAGCGTCGCGAGGATGATGCCGCTCGCGACCGGCATCGATCTGCTGGCGGTCGCGATGCGCCTGGCGCTCGGCGAGCAGATCGTGTTCGACGAGATGCCGCGTTGCGCAGCGGTAACCTACATGCTCTACGCCCAAGCGCCCGCCTCGATGCGACGCATCCGCGCAATCGAGGGTGTCGAGCGGCTTCGCGCGGACCCGGCGGTGCTCGAGCTGATGCTCAAACGGGGCCCCGGCCAAAGCGTCGACTGGCGGGACGGGAACCACGGACATGTGTTCTCCGTGCTTGGCGTCGTGGCCGATCACGACCAGCTGAAGGCGCTCGTGCGACGCGTCCACGCCGAGGTCCGCATCGACGGTGAGTAGCCACCCTCCGCGACTGGCATTCGTGTACCACCCTCGGTCGTTCGGCACGTTCGCGCTCGCGAAGGCCGCTGAGCGCGTCTGCGAGCTGGTTTGGATGGTTGACACGAGCGTGCCCGAGGTCGGCTCGATGCCGCGGCTGCTTCGCCGCTTGGGCGAGCTCGTCGACATCGCCGGAATGTCGGCCGACGATGCGGCCGTAAGCATCGCGGCAGCCCGCCCGGATGGGATCCTCTCGCTCAAGGACAGCCAGCTCGTGTGGACCGCGCGTGTCGCACAGCGACTGGGACTGCCGTTCGTCTCGGCCGAGGTCGCACAGCGCCTGACCGACAAATACGCTCAGCGTGTCGCACTGCGAGCCGCCGGCCTCGCGGTTCCCGGGTTCTGGCCGGTACCCGAGACAGACGACGCGCCGGCCTGGGCGGCGCTGGCGGCGCAGGCCACGTTTCCCGCTCTGTGCAAGCCGCGCCGGGGCAGCGGAAGCCGTGATGTCGTGCGAGTCCAGTCGCTCGAGGAGTTGCGCCTGGCCGTGCTTGCCGGAGGCCCCGGCACCGGTCCGCCACAGGACCTCCTGCTCGAGGAGTACCTGCGCGACCGGCCCGGCGACGAGGGGCGAGACTTCGCCGGCTATGTCTCGGTGGAGAGCATCGTCAGCGACGGCCGCACCAGCCACCTGGCGATCACCGGGCGATTCCCGCCCGCCGAGCCGTTTCGCGAGGCCGGTTTCTTCATTCCCAGCGCGCTGGAGCAGCCAGAGCGCCGGGCCGTGCTCGAGTTGGCCAGCGCGGCGATC
>PMKB01000317.1:3883-4113 GCA_003157595.1 Solirubrobacterales bacterium | reverse complement strand
CACTCGCCGTCCCAGACGTGCATGCGCCGGCCGACGGCGCGCTCGACGTAGGCGCCGAGAAACATGTCCGGCCCGAACAGGATCTCTGTGTCGTCCCCGTGCGTCGCGTAGATGTGGCTGACGACCGCCACGGCATTTGAGGAGGTGCAGCAGTAGTCCGTCAGCGCCTTGACCTCCGCCGAGGTGTTGACGTACATCACGACGATCGCGCCGGGATGCTCGGCCTTCCA
>PMKB01000317.1:0-3802 GCA_003157595.1 Solirubrobacterales bacterium | reverse complement strand
TGGTAGTTGTGGGCGAGGATGACCGCGTCGCGGGCGCGGGTGAGCGAGCGGATCTCCGCCGAGAGCTCCGCGATCTCCGCCGGGCCGAGCGCCGGCGGGCGCTCGAGCGCCATCGGCAGCACCGCCGTCACACCGGCTCCAGACGCAAGGACAGATCGAGCGCGGCGGCCGAGTGCGTCAACGAACCCATCGAGACAAAGTCTACGCCGGTGCCTGCGACCGCCCGAAGCGTCTCGAGTGTGACCCCCCCGCTCGCCTCGAGCTCGGCGCGTCCCGCCACCCGCGAGACCGCGGAGCGCAACTCGTCAAGGCTCATGTTGTCGAGCAGCAGCCGCGGCGCGCCGGCCGCGAGGGCCTCATCGATCTCGGCCGCGTCGCGCACCTCGACCGCCAGCGCGAGCCCCGGCGCGTGTGCTCGCGCCGCGCTCACCGCGGCCGCGATGCCGCCGGCGAGAGCGATGTGATTCTCCTTGATCAACACAGCATCGAAGAGCCCCTGGCGGTGGTTGGTCGCGCCGCCGGCTGCCACCGCCTGCTTCTGGAGCGTGCGCAGTCCAGGCGTCGTCTTTCGCGTGTCGAGCACGCGCGCGCCGGTGCCCTCGAGCTCGCCGACGGCGCGGGCCGAGAGCGTCGCGATGCCCGACAGCCCTCCGAGGAAGTTCAGCGCCGTGCGCTCGGCGCCGAGCAGTGCGCGCGCGTTGCCGCAGACCACGAGCACCACGCTGCCGGCCTCGCGCCACGCGGCCTCGACGCCCGTCTGCTCGACGAGGACGTCGCCGTCGAGCGCCCGGAAGGCCTCGATGGCGACCTGGACGCCGTAGATCACGCCGTCCTGCTTCTGGGTGATCGTGGCGCGAGCGCGGGCTCGCTCGGGCACCGTGGCCTCGCTCGTCATGTCGCCCGCGCCGACGTCCTCGGCAAGCGCTCGACGAACGAGCTCGACGAGCTCAGCTCGTTCGATCTCGCTCACCGGTGGGCCTCCGCCCGCCCACTACCGCGACGCCCACAGCAGGTAGGCGCGGACGAACGGATCGAGGTCGCCGTCAAGCACACGCTGGACGTCGCCGGTCTCGTAGTTGGTCCGAAGGTCCTTGACGATCGTGTACGGGTGCACGACGTAGTTGCGAATCTGCGAGCCGAAGTTGACGTCCTGCGCCTCCCCCTTCGCCCGCGCGATCTCCTCCTGACGGGCGCGTTCCTCGCGCTCGGCGAGCTTCGCGCGCAGCATCGCCATCGCCGTCGCGCGGTTCGAGGATTGCGAGCGCTCGTTCTGGCACTGCACGACGATCCCGCTCGGGCGATGGGTGATCCGCACGGCCGAGTCGGTCTTGTTGACATGCTGGCCGCCGGCGCCGCTGGCGCGGTAGGTGTCGACCTGCAGGTCGTCGTCGTTGATCTCGATCTCGCCATCGTCGGCCACGACGGGTGCGACCTCGACGCCGGCAAAGCTCGTCTGTCGGCGGCTGGCCGAGTCGAACGGCGAGATGCGCACGAGGCGGTGGACGCCCTTCTCGGAGCCGTAAAGGCCGTAGGCGTTCTCGCCGTTGACACGGAACGAGGCGGACTTGATCCCCGCTTCCTCGCCGTCGCTGACCTCGAGCAACTCGACTGCGAAGCCGCGCTTCTCGGCCCAGCGCATCTCCATCCGCAGAACCATCTCGGCCCAGTCCTGCGCGTCGGTGCCGCCGGCGCCCGCGTTGATCGTGACGATCGCGTCGCCGGCGTCGTAGGGGCCGGAGAACAGGCGCTCCTCCTCCAGCTCGAGCAGGCGCTGCTCGACCGATTCCAGCGCGGCATCGAGCTCGCGTGCCAGTTCCTCGTCCTCCTCCGCGAGCTCGGCCAGCGCTTCGAGGTCCTCGACGTCGCCGGCGACGCGCCGGAAGCGCTCGAGCCTGCGCGTCAGGCGCGCGTGCTCGGAGCCCAGCCTGGCCGCCGCCTCGGCGTCGGCCCAGAAGTCGGGCTCTCCCATCTGCGTCTCGAGCGCGGCGACGCGCTCCGCGAGCTTCGCCGGGTCAAAGATAGTCCGCGAGCAGCGAGAGCTGGTCGCGGATTGCCGCGAGACGCGCCGGCGTCGGTTCGGATGAGGGGCCGCTCGTCATGCGCCGTGGCAGCGCTTGAACTTCTTGCCCGAGCCGCACCAGCAGGGGTCGTTGCGCCCGAGTTGCTCGTCTGAGCCAACGCGACGCTGCTCGACCGCGGCGACCGGCGCAGCCTCGAGGAGGCCTTGCTCGTCCGCCTCGGCGATCGCCTCGGCGGCGGCGGCCGCGAGTGCGCCAGCGCCGGGTGAGATGCCGGATGAGTAGCTGACGCGCGAGGCGCCGCCGGTGGAGCTCCCCGGCGGCTGGTAGGAGCGCCGGAGCATCGCGGGAGCGGCACCGTCGCCGTTTGCCCCCTCCTGCTGCACCTGGACGTGGAAGACGAGCCGGGCGAAGTCGGTCCAGACGCTGTTCATCAGGTCCTCGAACAGCGTGAAAGCCTCGTTCTTGTAGGCCACGAGCGGCTCGATCTGGGCGAAGCCGCGCAGATGGATGCCTTCACGCAGGTAGTCCATGTCGTGCAGATGCTCGCGCCAGCGCTCGTCGATGATCTGCAGCAGCAGGAAGCGCTCGAGCGCGCGCATCAGCTCCTCGCCGAACTCGGCCTCGCGCGCGTCGTACTGCTCGATCGCGTCCTCGGTCACCAGCGCGATCAGCTCCGGCTGGTCCACCCGCGCGCGCTGGAAGATCTCCTGCGAGATCGTGACCGGGTAGATCGCCGACAGCGCCGACGTCAGCGCGTCCAGATCCCAGTCCTCAACGTAGTCCCCCGCCGTGTACTGCTCGATCGTGCGCTCCAGCACCCCGGCGACTTCGCGGCGGGCCTGCGAGAGGTTGGCCCCCTCGAGCACCTGGTCGCGCAGCTCGTAGATCACGCGGCGCTGCTCGTTCATCACGTCGTCGTACTCGAGCGTGTGCTTGCGGGCGAGGAAGTGCTGCTCCTCGACCTTGCGCTGCGCCTTCTCGATCTGCTTGGAGAGCAGCCCCGCCTCGATCGGCTCCTCGTTGCCCTCGACGTCCACCCCGCCGAGGCGATCGAGGATCCGGTAGATCCGGTCGCCGGCGAAGAGGCGGATGAGGTCATCCTCGGCGGACAGGAAGAAACGGCTCTCACCGGGGTCGCCCTGGCGGCCCGAGCGCCCGCGCAGCTGATTGTCGATCCGCCGCGACTCGTGGCGCTCGGTGCCGACTATGAAGAGGCCTCCGGCCTCGATCACGCGCTGGCGGTCCTCTTGCAGGCGCGCCTCGAACGTGGGCAGCAGCTCGACGAAGTGCTCGTCGTAGCCCTCGTCGCCGGGGCGCAGGCCGAGCTTGGCGCATTCGAGGCGCGCCTGATGCTCGGCGTTGCCGCCCAGCTTGATGTCGACGCCGCGGCCGGCCATGTTGGTCGCGATCGTGACCGCGCCGATCCGGCCCGCTTCGGCAATCGTCGACCCCTCGCGCTCCGCGTACTCCGGTTTCGCGTTGAGCACCGCGTGCTCGATGCCGCGCCGGCGCAGGCGTGACGAGAGCAACTCCGAGACCTCGACCGAGATCGTGCCGACGAGCACCGGCTGGCCGACCGCGTTGCGCGCGGCGATCTCGCGTTCGACCGCCGACCACTTCCCCTCCTTGGTCTTGTAGACCAGGTCGTTGCGATCATCGCGGACCATCGCGCGGTTGGTCGGGACCTGCACCACCGGCAGCTTGTAGATCTTCATGAACTCGGTCGCCTCGGTCAGCGCGGTGCCGGTCATCCCCGAGAGCTTCTCGTAGAGGCGGAAGTA
>PMKB01000248.1 GCA_003157595.1 Solirubrobacterales bacterium | reverse complement strand
GACCGGGCCCGACCTCACCCGGCCGTATGCGAGCTTCAAGACGGCGATCGCCTATTGGCCGCCGGCAGCGCCGCGGCGACTGCGCTGCTCGCGCAGGCCCGCCACCCCGCGATGAGCGAGTCGGGGCCGGGGGATCTGCGCTTCGTGCAGATCACACTGCCCGCCGAAGGCGCCTGGATGGGCCCGCGATGGCTCACGATCGAGGCCAAGCCGGGCGCCGGCGGGCACTGGCTGGCAGAGCTTGAGGGCGTCGCGGTCTGGACGCCCTACCGGCTCGAGCTGCCGAGCGACGTGGCGACGGTGTCCGTGAGCCGCCTGCAGGACGGCTCGGTCCTCGCGCGCGTCAGCGGCGCCGCGGAGGTGGGGCAGATCGTCGCCGCGATCGNNCCTGCCCGGCGGAGCCGCTCGGCGTGCGGCCCGGGTTCGAGCTGTCGTTCGCAGCCGCCTCGGGCGCCGTGCTCGCGACGGCAACGACCATCTTCTGCCCGCAGGACGTCGCGCTGAAGGTCGGCACGCACGGACCCCAGGAGCTGCTGCTCGGCGGCCTGGTCGCGCAGCTGCAGAAGATCCTCGCAATCACGCTGCCGCCGGCCTCTTAGGCGCGGTTTAGCGGGCCTGCGACACTTTCGCTGTGACCTGGGTGATCGCAATCGCCGGCTTCTGCGCGCTGATCGTGCTGCACGAGGCCGGNNTCCCGCTCGGCGGCTACGTGAAGATCACCGGGATGACGCCGGATGAGCTGAGCAGCGTCGATCTGCGGGTCGCCGAGCGCAGCTACTACATGAAGGAGCCGTGGAAGCGGATCGTCGTGATCCTCGCCGGGCCGGCGGTCAACCTGCTGACGGCTTTCGTGCTGTTCGCCGCCGTGCTGCTCTCGGGCGGCCTGGACGGCGCCTACGCGATCGGCAACCTGGCGCCGTCGCAGAAGACGGTCAACCAGCTGCCGACGACGATCGTCGGCGGCGTCGTCAAGGGCAGCGGTGCCGCCGGCGTGCTGAAGGCCGGCGATCGGATCGTGGCGCTCGACGGGCACGCGATCACGCCCACCACCGTCGACTCGGCACTGAAGCACACCCACTGCGCCGGCGCAAACGTCAACGGCTGCGCCGCGACCGCCCCGGTCAAGGTGGGCGTCGCGCGCGGCGCGCACACCGATACCTTCACGATCACGCCGCACTACGACGCGGCGCTGAAGCGAATGGTGCTCGGCGTCGCGCTCGACCAGCGGATCGTCCCCGTCAGCTTCGGCGTGCTCAGCGCCGCCGGCACCTCGATCGGAGCGATGTGGGACCTCGGCACCTCGACCGTCACCCACTACTTCGACGCGCTCGTGCACTCCAAGGCTCGCGCGCAGCTGCAGAGCGTCGTCGGCATCACCCAGGACACCCAGGAGGCCGTCGCGCGCGGCCCCGGCTACGCGCTCGTGATCCTGGCCCTGGTCTCGCTCGTGCTGGCGGTCGTCAACCTCTTCCCGTTCCTGCCGCTCGACGGCGGGCACGTCGTCTGGTCGCTGGCCGAGCGGCTGCGCGGCCGGCGCGTCTCGCTGACCACGATGTGGCGCTTCAGCTCGGTCGGCATCGTGGCGCTCGCGTTCCTCGTGCTGAACGGCATCAGCAACGACGTCAGCCGCCTGTCCGGCTGAGCGGCGCCGGCGTCAGGGCAGCCGCACGCTGATCCAGCTCTTGGTGAACGGGCCGAAGCGCTCGCGCTCGGCCGGACCGAACAGCGCCTGCAGCTCACCGCGTCCCAGCAGCGCGACCTCCTGCCAGTCCCCGCCCGCTCCGAGCCGCCAGTAGCGACGCCGCAGCGGCGCCGGCAGCCAGTGCGCGCCCGGCAGCAGCGAGTGGGGCTCGATCGGGAACGAGCGCGCCGGCGTCTGCACGTACCAGCCCCGCGCGACGCGGCGCAGCTCGGCGGCGAATGCGGCGCGGCGGGCGGGCGGGACATGTTCGATCACGCTGTTGCAGTAGGCGAGGTCGAACTCGCCGTCGGCGAAAGGAAGGCCCGCGGCGGCGTCGGCCGCCACGAACGGGCCAGGATAGCCCGGGTGCTCGACCAGGTCCACGCCGGTGACGTCGAGCTCGGGCGCCAGCCCGATCAGGCCCGGCGAGCCGCAGCCGATGTCGACGATTCGCATCCCCGGCGCCGGTGCGAGGAGCGCGAGGAAGCGGGCGTGGCGGCGCTCACGCGCGCGCTTGGCGAACGGCTCGGCGAGCCGGGGGAGCGGTCCGCGGGCCGTCGGATAGACATCGGGGGCGGCCAAGATCTCAGCGTAGAAGACCCACCGGTCGAGCCGGTGCGTAGACTGCGTAGATGGCCTCAGGACGCCAGATCATGGTCGGGGATGTGCCGATCGGCGGCGGTGCGCCGGTCGCGGTGCAAACAATGACCAAGACCGAGACGGCGAATCTGGAAGCGACGATGGCGCAGATCCACACCGTCGCGGAGGCCGGCGCCGACATCGTCCGCGTCGCGGTGCCGCGCGAGCAGGACGCGGTCGCGCTGGCGGAGATCGTCAAGCGCTCGCCGATCCCGGTGATCGCCGACATCCACTTCAACTACACCCTCGCGCTGAAGGCGATCGACGCCGGCGCCCACTGCGTGCGCCTGAACCCCGGCAACATCGGCACCCCCGAACAGGTCAAGACGGTCGTGGAGCGAGCCCGCCAGACCGGCACCCCGCTGCGCGTCGGCGTCAACTCGGGCTCGCTGCCCAAGCACCTGCTGGAGCTCGAGTACTCCAACCCGGTCGAGGCGCTCGTGACAGCGGCGGTCGAGACCGTCGAGCTGATGGAGAACCTCGACTTCACCAACTTCAAGATCTCGATGAAGTCGACCTCGGTGCCGAACACGATCGCCTCCAACCGCGAGCTCGCGGCTCGGATCGACTACCCGCTGCACCTCGGGATCACCGAGGCCGGGACGAAGTGGTCGGGGTCGCTGAAGTCCGCTGTCGGACTGGGCACACTGCTGGCCGACGGGATCGGCGACACGATCCGCATCTCGCTCTCGACCTTCCATGCCGAGGAGGAGGTCAAGGTCGCCTGGGAGATCCTCAAGGCGCTGAAGCTGCGCGAGCGTGGGCCGGTGCTGATCGCCTGCCCGACCTGCGGCCGCCTGCAGTTCGACATGGACTCGGTCGTCGCCGAGGTCGAGCGGCGTCTGGAGGCCTACGAGGACCCGATCGAGGTCTCGATCCTGGGCTGCGCGGTCAACGGGATCGGCGAGGCGCGCCACGCGGACTTCGGCATCACCGGCGCCAAGGACATGGGAATGATCTACTCCAAGGGCGAGCCGCTGAAGAAGGTGCCGACCGAGCGCCTGGTCGACGAGCTGTTCGCCGAGATCGACCGCTACTACGCGGCCGGCAAGACCGTCGTGCGCGACGAGCAGCACGCCGCCGAGGCCCGCGTCTGGCTCGCCGAGAACGAGGACCCCGACGCGATGACGCCCGAGCGGATGGCGGCGCTCGAAGCGCAGGCCGCCCGCACGGTGCTCGACGAGGAGCAGTCCCCGGTCAACGGCCGGCGTTTCAGCCGCGCGTAGCGGTCCGGACCAGCGAGTAGCGCCACAGCAGGACTCGCGAGCTCGCGCGCAAGCTCCACCGGCAGTCAGGCGCGCCGGGGCGGTCGACACCTGGCGAGGTCTGCCTTTCGGGTGGGTGCATGCACCCACCCGCGGGTCGGCGCATGCGCCGACCCGAACAGCGGGAGGGGGACTGGCGTTTTCAGGCGACCGCGTCGAAGCGCTTGGAGACCGCGTCCCAGTCGACCACGTTCCACCACGCGTCGATGTAGTCCGGGCGGCGGTTCTGGTAGCGCAGGTAGTAGGCGTGCTCCCAGACGTCCACGCCGAGCAGCGG
>PMKB01000185.1:5872-6301 GCA_003157595.1 Solirubrobacterales bacterium | reverse complement strand
CTTCGGCGACCGGCTGCTGATCGAGAACCTCTCGTTCTCGCTGCCGCGCGGAGGCATCGTGGGAGTGATCGGCCCAAACGGCGCCGGCAAGACGACGCTGTTTCGCATGATCACGGGCGAGGAGCAGCCCGACGGCGGCACGCTGCGAATCGGCGACACCGTCGAGCTGGCCTACGTCGATCAGTCACGCGACGCGCTCGATGACGCCAAGGGCGTCTGGGAGGAGATCTCCGGCGGCCTGGACCAGATCAAGGTCGGCGAGGTGTGGGTCAACTCGCGCCAGTATGCGGCGTCGTTCAACTTCCGCGGCTCCGACCAGCAGAAGAAGGTCGCCAAGCTCTCCGGCGGCGAGCGCAACCGGCTGCACCTGGCGAAGCTGCTGCGCGGCGGCGGCAATCTGCTGCTGCTGGACGAGCCGACCAACGACCT
>PMKB01000185.1:5596-5833 GCA_003157595.1 Solirubrobacterales bacterium | reverse complement strand
CGGATCAGCTACAAGCGGCTCGTGCGCTGAGGCCAAGCTCGGCGTCGAGCAGGGCCCCGAGCTCCCAGCCGTCCGCCGCCACGCCATCCGCGCCGCTCAACTCCGACGCCGCGTGGGGGCCCGTCGCGACCGCCAGCACCCGCAGCCCGTCAGCCCGCGCACAGGCGATGTCCAACGGCGTGTCGCCGATGACGATCGTGCGCTCGCGCGGGTGGCCGCCGGCGCGAGCACGGGCGA
>PMKB01000185.1:0-5565 GCA_003157595.1 Solirubrobacterales bacterium | reverse complement strand
GACCTCGCGGCGCGCGGCGAGCGCGACGAGCAGCTCACGCATTCCGGGCGCGACCCGATCGGCGAGGCTGGGCGGGCACAGCTGGGCGTAGCGCGCGGCACACAGCGCCTTGAAGCGTTCGAGATCCGCGTCGAAGCGCGCCGCTTGCACGCCGGCGAGCGCGGCGAGATCGCGTGCGATCGCAGTGTCTGTGCGGCCCGCGGCGGGGACACGCTGCGTCGCATCGGCGCCGTAGACGGCCGCCAGAGCGCCGCGCAACGCAGCCGCGTGCTCAGCGCTCGAACGCAGCAGGAGTGTCCCGTCGATGTCGAACAGAACCAGCACCGGCCCATTCTCGCGCCCCGTGACCCCCATGGGCACCGCGGCGGAGCGCTCGCGGCTTCATACGCCTGCCGACGCGCGCTCAACAAAAGCGTGCCCTGCGCCGACAACAGGATTAGCGATGGCAAACGATCGTNNCCCGCGCGGGCTCCCCGCCGCCACTGCGTGCGCGCGTCGCGGCGTGGCTTCGCAACGAGGCCGGCGACACGATGATCGAGGTGACGGTCGCCGCTCTGCTCGTCGCGCTGATCGCCATCGCCACATTCACCGGCTACGCGTCGGTGGCCCACATCGCGAGCGGTCAGAACACGCGCGCGCAGGCCAGCGCGCTCGCCGAGGCCGATCAGGCCCGCCTGCACGGGCTGACGCTGAACAACCTCTCAAGCTCGGGTGCGAGCACCTCCTATGCGACCGCCATCGACGGCAACACGAACTACACGACCACGGTCGACAAGACCGTCTACACGGTCACCTCTTCGACGAAGTTCGTGTCGGGAAGCGGTGCCGCGGCGTGCACGACCAGCTCCACGACGACCGCCGACGAGGTTCAGACCACCACCGTGGTCAGCTGGAACTCCCAAGCCTACGCCGGCGGCCCGGTCGAGCTGCACGGTCTGGTCACACCACCGCAGGGCGGTTCGCTGATCGTCAGAGTCCTCGACGCGAGTCAGAACGGGATCTCGGGCGTGACGGTATCGGTGAGCGGGCCGACCTCCGTGTCGCCCCTGACGACCGACGCCAACGGCTGCGTCGAGTTCGGTGGCCTCAGCGGCGGCTCCTACACCGCCACAGCCACCCAGAACGGCACAACCGCCACCGGTTCGCAGACCGTGGTGGCAACGCAGACGAAGACGATCAACCTCACGCCCTCCGGTGGGACCGGTGCCATCTCGGCTACCTTCACCACCACCTACAACGGCTCGAGCCACGCCTCCAGTGCCGACCAGGTCACGGCCTACAGTCCCCCAGCGACACCGCCGTACACCGTCTTCGGCAGCGCCAGCTCGCTCGGCCACAACACCTATCTGAGCACTGTCAGCTCGGGAAGCGTGCTCGCGCCCGGCAGCTACACGACCTACGCCGGCAGCTGCTCCGGCGACTACTCCGACAACGGCTACCAGCTCGCAGCGGTGACCACCGGCACGACGCAATCGGTGAGCGTGCCGGTGCCGGCGATGATCGTCGATGTCTTTGGATCGGGCACGACCAGCACCGAGTACAACGACAACGGCAGCTCGAACATCGCCTACTCGGGGACGTGGTCGTACTCGGGAGCGAACTTTGCGCCGGGGGGCGACTACGACGCGGACGAGACCTGGAGCAACGCTCAGGGGAGCTCGGCGACCATAACCTTCACCGGCACGAGCGTTCAGTGGCTCACCTCTTACGCGGCCAACCACGGCTACGCCAACGTCTACCTCGACGGCAGCCTCGTCGCCTCAAACGTCAACAGCTACGGTAACCCGACCACCTACCAGCACGTGGCCTACAGCGCCAGCGGTCTTGCCAACACGAGCCACACGCTCGAGATCCTGGTGGACAACACGAAGAGCTCGAGCTCCGCCGGAACCTTCGTCACAGTCGACGCGTTCGTCGTGGGCGCCCCGGCGCTGTTGGCGACGGCACCTGTGGTCACCCTCACCGACAACAACACCGGGTGCGCCAACCAGGAGAACTATCCGCTGACCCAGGCGCCGTCGCCGACCGCGGGAGCGCTCGTGGACCCGGGTCAGCCGTACGGGAACTGGACCGTCTGCGCGAGCAGCGGTGGCGAGAAGAACACGGCGACCGTCGCGAATACGAGCTACACGACGGGCAACGTCGTCAACGTCTATCTCGCATCGGGCTCCTCGGGGCTAACGACCGGCAGCTGCACATGAACCGCCTCGATCTGCGCAGCGAGAGCGGCTTCACGCTGATCGAGCTGATGGTCGCGACGATGATCGGGCTGATCGTGTCCGGCGCGACACTCGCGATCGTGATCGTCTCGGTCGAGTTCAGCTCGAACTACAGCGACCGCGTCGATGCCACCCAGCAGGGAACGATCGCGATGACGAAGGTCACGCAGGCGCTCAACTCGAGCTGCGTCTCGGCCGCGCTGGCCCCGATCCTCCCGGCGAGCGACGCCAACGACGTGTGGTTCTACAGCATGCTCGGTGACAGTCCGACGATCCAGCCGAACAAGGTCGAGATATCGCTCGCCAACGGCCAGCTCGTGATGAACACCTACACGTTCGCAAGCGGGACGTCACCCGCAACGTGGACCTTCTCGCCGACGCCGACGCCGACCTCCGGGTTCACCCTGCTGCCGCACGCCGCGCAGGTCGGCTCGACGCCGGTCTTCCAGTACTACGGCTACGGGTCAAGCGGCATGCTGTCAACCACCGCCTACACGCTGAACACGACGCTCGGCTCAAATGCGGCGACGACGGCCGAGATCGCAATCAGCTTCCAGGCCAATCCGTCCGATAACTGGACTGCGCTCGGCCGTCCGGCCAGCTTCAGCGACGCAGTCGTGCTGCGGCTGTCGCCCGCGTCGAGTTCGAACGCCGATCTCCCATGCAGCTGAGACCATCCCCCAGCCGGTGGACCCGCGCCCGCAGCGAACGTGGCTTCACGATGCTGCTCGCGCTGGTTGTCCTGATAATCACGACGCTGCTGCTGGGTGGGGCCTACGTCGCGGTGCTGACCGACACGCACCTGTCGCGCAACGACCTTGACCAGAAGCGAGCCTACTCGGCGGCGCAGGCCGGCATCGAGCAGTACAACTACGACCTCAACCAGAACCCCAACTTCTGGGAGAACTGCGTACCGCCGAGCGGCACGATCGGGGCCGCCGATAGCGGCTCGACCGAGAGCTACGTCGACTACGCGGTGGTCGCGAGCACGGCGCCGACCGGCACGACCACGTGCTCGACCAGCAATCCGATCGGCACGATGGTCGAAGCGAACATGCTCGCCAACGGCAGCGCGAACCCGGCCGCGGGAACCTTCCGGCTCGCGTCGACCGGCACCTCCAACGGCGTCTCACGCACGATCGTCGCGCAGTACAAGCGAGACAGCTTCCTGAACTTCGTCTACTACACCGACTACGAGACGCTCGACCCGGCGGCGCTCCCCGGGACTCCCGGCGACTGCAACAGGCACTACACCGACAGCCCCGGCCGCGGCAGCGACTGCGGTGGCGCGATCAACTTCATCAGCGCCGACCACATCAACGGGCCGCTGCACAGCGAGGACACCCTGGCGATCTGCGGCACCCCGAGCTTCGGACGCAACGCCAACGACTCGATCGAGGCCCCCGGCTTCGCCGACGAGAGCAATTGCGGCGGCAGCGCCCCCTACTACGGTGCGACCGTCAACGGCACATACTCCAGCAGCGCGACGTCGCTGACGCCGCCGCCGAGCGACGGCCAGATGCTGAACGTCGCTCAGACCGCCGGCACCGTGTACACGGGGACCACGACGATCGTGCTGACGGGCACGACGGCCACTGTCTACAACGCCAATCTGAGCGGCGGCTCCGCCTCGCTCAACATCGCGAACACCAACGGCGTGATCTACGTCCAGAGCGCACAGACCCCCGTCTGCGGAGAAATTTACACGCCGTTCTCGGCCAACTCGACCTACGGCGCCAACCTCGGCTGCGGCAACGTGTACGTCAGCGGCTACTACAACACCTCGATCACGATCGCCAGCGACAACGACATCATCATCGACGGCAACCTCTGGCCGGGCTCGTCGGGGAGCAACTACGCCACATCGACCGGAGCGCTCGGAGGGACCCCGACCGGCAACTCGCTGCTCGGTCTGGTCGCAAACAACTTCGTGCGCCTCCAGCATCCCGTGAGCGCCAACCGCGGGACGACGTCGGGCTCGTGCGGTAGCAACGCCAACGTCACGAGCGGGACCTATCAGACGCTGAACAACCCGTTCATCTACGCCGCGATCCTGTCGGTCAAGAACTCTTTCATCGTTGACAACTACGACTGTGGCTCCTCGCCCGGGACGCTCACGGTCATCGGCGCCATCGCGCAGTACTACCGCGGGCCGGTCGGTACGGGCTCCTCGTCGGTGTCGACCGGCTACTCCAAGACCTACACCTACGACGACCGCCTGGCCTACGCGGAGCCGCCGTACTTCCTCAACCCGGTTTCCGTCGCCTGGCAGGTGCAACACCAGACCGAGTGCTCGGCCAGCGTCGCCGCCTGCAACATCCCTTAGTGCTCGCCACCAACCTGCATGTCGAGCTCGTCGACGACCGCCTCGAAGGCCGTGCGAGCGAGCACGACGGCTGCGCTGAAGCTCGCGCCAAGGCGGATGCAGGCGGCCGCATCGCCTTCGACGGCGCTGGCCTCCAGCTGGCTCAGCAGCTCGGCCAGCTCGCTCGCCCCGAGCGTCGCCGCGCTGGACTTCATCCGGTGAGCGTTGCGCGCGAGCGTCTCCAGCTCGCCGCTACTTGACTCGTGCTCGATCTGCTCGGCCTGTGGAGCCAGCTGCTCGAGGAACAGCCGCACGATTCGAAGCAGCGCCGCCGCGCCGCCGAGATCCTCGCGCAGCGTGTCGAGCGCCGGGCGATCGACGACCGTGCTCGCGGCCCGCGCAGGGTCGCCGGCCCGCGCAGGGTCGCCTGCCCGCGTAGGATCGCTGGCCGGGGCACCGGACGCACCGACCGGGGCACCGGACGCACCGGCTGGGGCGTCGGACGCGCCGGCTGGGGCGTCGGACGCGCCGGGCGCGGCCTCCTCCTGCGCTCCGGCCTCGCGGTTCGTCTGCACCGCGCGCTCGATCGCGCCGGACAGCGCCGAGAGCGTCACCGGCTTGGCCACGAAGTCATCCATACCCGCCTGCACACAACGATCGTAGTCGTCGCGCATCGCGTTGGCGGTGACGGCCACGATCGCCAGCCGCCGCGTCGCGCCGTCCTGCTCGCTCGAGCGGATCGCCTGCGTGGCGGTGTAGCCGTCCATCACCGGCATCTGGCAGTCCATCAGCACCGCNNCTCCTGGTTGACCGGGTTGTCCTCAGCGATCAGGACGCGCAGCCCCGTCAGGCCGCCGGACGCCTCGGGCGCCTGCTCGCGGCCGGCCGGACCGTGCTCGGACCAGACGGCGGCGAGCGCCTCCTTGAGCGGTGCCTGCTTGAGGGGCTTGCCGATCACCGCATCGAAGCTCGGCGCCGACGTCGCGTCGGCCTGCTCGCGGCGCTCGCCGATGTCGAGCAGCTCGATCAGGAACAGTCCGT
>PMKB01000261.1 GCA_003157595.1 Solirubrobacterales bacterium | reverse complement strand
GGACCGATGAACGGGGTCCGGCCAGCGGTCCGGTGTCGCTTTCGCTCTCGTGTACGAGGGTGTTGCGCGCAGCGTCACCGCTGCTGGCGCGGCTGATGGGCGGATGTAGCATCCGCGGCGGTGGGGCGCGCTCGAGTTAGTGGTGCTGTGTCCGCGGTATAGCCAAAGCCAACTCATGAGCGCAGTGGAGCGCCCGTGCTACGCGGGGGCTTCGCGTTCGATAAAGAGGTCGTCCTTGCTGATCTCGTGGTCCGATTGGCATGCGGGACAGTTCTTGAGGATGAGAGCGTGAAATTGGATGTCATCGAGAGATTCGGCGTGGATGCCGAGACTGACGATCGCGCCGGTGTCCGGACAGTGGCAGTGGATTCCGTAGGGCATTCGTGGATACTCCCACGAACCCGCACGGCGGCGAGATCGACCACACGCACGAGGTTCGTGTCGGCCTGACCTCGAACTCGGCGTCTGAGCGGCACCACGAAGCGACCAGAGCTTGGAAGGCCCGGGTAGCCTCAAGGGACAGCAGCAACCTCTAACCGAAGGGCCACACCACGATGGAACAAGAGCCGAGCGAGTTCGACGAGCAAGTCCACCCGCCGGAGCGCGCACCGATCAACGACCCTGCGACCGGCGAGGACGAGCCACCCAACGAGGGCGACATAGAACCCGGCGTGCCGCCGGCGTTCGACCCCGCCACCAAACCCCCGACCAGTCACCCATGACGCGGCCTCCCCGCCTTGGTTCGCGATTGCGCACTGGGACGACAGAAGCAGCGCCGGGGCAGCACGCGTCTCGCACGATCCCGATAGGAGGCTGGCATGGCGGAAGATGAGGCTGCGGTCGAGGAGGTCGTTGAGCAGACCGTCGAGATCGAAGAGATCGTCGCCGAGGCGCTCGAGTTGCTCGACCACATTCGCTACTCGCTCAAGACACTGGAAGACCGGCTGGGCCAGCTTCGCAGCGCGCGCCAAGACAGCCGGGCCGAGCCCACCGCAGGCGCATAGCGCAGCCTGCCGATACGAACAAGTGTTCGTGTCGACTACCATGCCGCGATGCTCTGGCGCTTCACGGACGGCATGGTCGGGCTGCTGATGGAGTTCTACGGCAATGGTCCGAGGCGGACCAAGTCCTATTACGCCGACGACCTCGTGGTGTGCGTGCTGCGGGGCGGCTTCTCGCGGGTTGAGGAGACGCTGCTCGAGGGCGGCCGCGGCACGGCGGTCATCCAGCAGCGAATGGAATTCCAGGAGCTGATGCGCCAGCGCTTCGAAGAGGTCATCGAGACCGCAACCGGCCGGCGCGTGATCGGCTTCATGAGCCGCAACCAGGCGGCGGCTCCCGGCGTCAGCGTCGCGTCACATAAGACGGCGCCGGCGGCTTCGTCGAAGAAGAACGCAGTGACGCAACGTAAGCAACGACTTGCCGTGTTCAGCCAAATACGTGGTAGAAGATCCGGTCGGCGTCCACACGACGTCTATGTACCTGCTAACAGGAGTGCTGAATGAGCGAGGTCACGAAGTTCACGATTGGTAGCGAGGTTGAGTGCAGCGACGGCGTGTGCGGGGAACTGACACGCGTCGTCGTTGATCCCGTCGCGCGTTCGCTGACGCATCTCGTCGTCGAGCCGACCAGTCGGCAAGCCATTGGCAGGCTTGTGCCGGTCGAGCTCGTCAACTCGACAGCGGAAGGCCTCCGGCTGCGTTGCACAACCACTGAGTTCGAAGCGCTCGAAGACGCCGAAGAGACGCGCTTCCTGTCCGGGGCCGGCGGAGATTGGGGCTACGGGCAAGGGCAACTGCTGTTCCAGCCCCTTTACGGTCTCGGCATGGGGGGCATGGGCATGGGCGGTACGGGCATGGGCGGCATCGGGATGGGCGGCGCGGGTGCTGGTCCCCAAGCGGTCACCTACGACCGCGTGCCGTTGGGCGAGGTGGAGGTGCGTCGCGGCGAGCACGTTCATGCAACGGACGGGCCGATCGGACAGGTTCAGGGGCTCGTCATCGATCCCAGCGATCATCACGTGACCCACGTCCTGCTCGACGAGGGCCACCTATGGGGCAAAAAGCGCGTCGCCATCCCGATCAGCGCCGTCAAGGAGGTCAAGGACGGCGTCCGGCTCACGTTCACGAAGGACCAGGTGCGAGACCTACCGTCGGTCGACCTCGCCGAACCCGAATGATCATGCCCACAGCGACCAAGCCGCATGAGCATCGCAAGGCGATCAGGCATCCCGCGCCGCCGAAGTTGGCCAGCGAGCGCACCGCGCCTTGCCACCGGCAGTCAGGGTGGCGCTACTGCGTACTTCCAGTACGCCGGCAGCTTGGTCGTTGACCACGACGTACCGGACAGCGGACGGCGCGTGCTCGTGCGCTGGAGCAGCGAGCCTGCGGCTCGTGACACTCCGGGTAGGGTCATGGTTGCCATCGTTGGTCCGGGCGTGGCGGGGGTCCGCGCGGCCGGGTACGGCACGTTCAGAGCACATCACGTCGGCGGGTTGCCAGCCGGGTACAAGGCAGTCGTCTTCTACTACGCGAAGTGGCCTGCGGCCGCGACCGAGCGTGTACGAACACGGCAGGGCCTTGAACAGTTGGCACGTCGGATCGAGCAGTTGCCGCGGCTCGTGCAGGAGACGTTGCTCGAGGGCGGCCGCGGTGCCGCGGTCATCCAGCAGCGGATGGAGTTCCAGGAGCTGATGCGTGAGCGTTTCGAGGAGGTCATCGAGCATGCGACCGGCCGGCCGGTGATCGGCTTTATGAGCGGCAACCAGCAGCACCCGGACATGATGTGCGAGGTTTTCATTCTCGCGCGCACCGATCTGCTCGACGCGCACGAGATCGCGGCAAACGGGCGGCCGTCGCTCCTTGGCTGACGCAACACGGCGGCAAGCCGAGCGACTCTGGCGGCTTGCTGACTCGTTGTTTGTGTCCGTTTGGTGGGTGGAGTAAACTGAGCGGTCGAAGGGCATCCACTGTGAGGTCGGCCCACAGCAGGGGCGGGCAACACGATCTGACTTTCTGAGGTTTCGCTTTCGAACCCGGGAGGTCGACATGCCCCAGACGCTGGTTCCTACCGATTCGACGGCGAGCCGCGTGGACGCGGTTTGCGGCGGTGTTCGGGACGTTGCGCGACGGCGCTGCCACGACTGCATGCCCGCCACGACTTAGGCGCGTGGTCGCGTTCATGAGCGCCAACCAGGCGATCGCCCGCGTCGAAGACGCACTGCGCGCTCAAGACGCCCGCCCCGAGGTCACCGATGCGTGAGCTGGCGGCAGCAGCATGTGCCGCCGCATTGCGGTCGCCACCACCTTCCATGGCAGGCCACTTTCTATGTCGGACTAGGAGAACGTATGGGCGTTGCAATGAGCATCGTGATGATCGCGGTAGGAGCAATCCTGCGCTTCGCCGTATCAGTCACCACACCCGGCTTCAACCTCCACAGCATCGGCCTGATCCTGATCATCCTGGGCGCCCTCAGTCTCGTCCTGTCGATCGTGTTCTGGAGCACGTGGGGCGGATTCGGCGGAGGTGCAGGACGAGGAGGGTATCGGCGGTAGCGTCGCGTCAGCAGCGACGGCGCAGGCGGATACGTCGAAGAAGAGCGCACCAACGCGCTGTAAAGGCAGCGATACGCAGGTCTAGGAAAGGAGGCACACCATGGCGCTTGCTATGCCGCTCGCGTTTTCCGTGTTCGGCTACGGGTTGATCGGCTTTCTCGTGATCGTTGCGCTCATTGTTTTGATCGTGCGCATGCTCTAACCAGATTCGCCGTCGTTGAGAACGTGCGACCAGCCCGCCGCAGCCACCGCTAGCGCCCACTCGGGCGCTTGCCCATCCGCAAATCAGGAGGAACCATGGCCAACAAGAAGATCGACAAGGCAAAAGGTCGCGCAAAGGAAGCTGCCGGCGCAGTAAGCGGAAACAAACGCCTGAAGAACGAAGGGCGCGCCGACCAGGCCAAAGGCTCGGCGAAAAACGCCGTCGACAAGGTCGCCGACACCCTCACCGGTAGCAGGAAGCACTAGGCACAAGAACCAATGCGCCTAGATCCATCCCCAGCTGCCGTCCGGCGGGAGGAGGTGACCATGCTCATCATCCTGCTCATCGTGATCGTAGTCCTGCTGCTGACCGGCGGCAGATTCGGCTACCGGCGCAGCCGTCGCTCGTAAAACCAACCAACGCAGAGATCACGCCGGTGCCGCCCGGCGTGATCTGCCGACCGCAACCCAATGAGCGGAGGTCCACCGTGGCTCGCCAATGTTGCTCGCGCTGTGTAGCGAGACCTCCTCAAGCCGGCAGTCGGTCCGTGATCGCCGCGCCTGATAAACCCCCAACGCGACCGCTCTTTTTCAACCACCACCCAAAATGGAGCACCAAATGTTTGAACGGTTCAACACTCCCGAAGAGATCTTTACCTACAAACTCGGATCGGCGCTGTCGATGGAACGGCAGCTCGTCGACCTGCTCGATCGGCTCGAGAAGTGCACGCTACGCGAGGAGATCAGGCACCCGCTGGCCGTGCACCGCGAAGAGACGCTGCAGCACGTCGCGAACATTGAGCACTGCTTCAAGCTCCTGGACGAGCCCGTCGATGACTCGCCCTGCGGGGTCATCGAAGCGCTAGCCAACGAAAGCAAGACGATGATCAAGAAGAGCGACGACTCGCTCCCCGATGTGCTGATCCTCGCGGTCGCCAGCGAAGCCGAACACTATGAGATCGCGGTCTATGAAACGCTGATCGCCAACGCCGACGCGCGGCGCGGCGCCACCGCGGTAGCCAAGCTGCTGCGCGAAAACCTCGCACAGGACAAACACGCCCTCACCATCGCACGCACGCTCATGAAAACGATCCTCGAACAGGGCATCGCCGTCGACGCGAGCGCCTAAGCACAGCCACGACGGCGGGTGCCCGCTGTTTGCGGGTGCCCGCCGGGCGCTAGCGCCGCCACGGAGCGATCCAGCCGATGACCGCCTTGCGCGTCGACGGCACGACTGCTCCGGCGCGGGGAAGCGTCGCGTATTTCGCGCTCATCGCCGA